>NZ_JBSFJX010000045.1:0-61587 GCF_053598275.1 Streptomyces sp. NPDC001156
CGCCGACCAGACGTAACACCTGCTCGTCGTCCGGCGTGAGGGCCTTGAGGCGGGTGCGGATCGCCACGCCGGACGGGCCGACGGCCACGAAGGGGACAGCGATCGTGCGCAGCGACTCACCACGCATCGATCTGCCCCCTCCCCAACACGTGATCAGCAACAGGAAGAACGGTACAGGCCGGCACTGACAGTGCCCGCCATGCGCCGTGCGCGCTGCAACACCACGAACAAGTACATGCTCGTGCACACGCACGCACACTCCTGCACACCCGAAACCGAACAGCTCCCAACCCCGCTGCCGCAGAGCGGTTGGCGGTTGCTCTGCGGCAGCGGGGCGTGGAGCGGAGGTGGGTCAGTCGCCGGTGCCCGCCTGGAAGGCCGTCAGCTTTGCGGCGGACGATACGGGCACCGGGCCGCCTGTCCAGTCCACCTTCAGGGAGTCCTTCTCGTCCGGCGGGGTGATCAGGATCCCCGTGGGCGTGGCCGTGCTGGCCCCACTCACCTCGGGGTTGCCGAAGCTCAGCCCCGCCCAGGCGCTCTTGCCCGACGCCAGCGTGATCTTGGTGGGGCTTCCGGAGCCGCGCTTGGGGTCCGGTCCCAGCTGCTTACCCGAGGCGTCCACGAAGGCGGCGCCCGGGTAGCCGTCGATGGTGCAGGTGCGCGCGGAGAAGTTGGTCACGATGAGGGGGAAGTTCTCCTGCCCGGCGCCCGGGTTGTTCTCGCCGACGTGCCCGCGCAGTTCGGACGCGTTGCAACGAGTGCTCGCGGCGCCGCCTCCAGAGGCGGGTGTGCTGCCGGAGCCCTGCGGCGAACCGGTGTTGGCGGAGGAGCCGCCCGTGTTCGTCGTGGTGTCGGCGGCGCTCGAGTTGTCGCCGGAGGCCGGCTGGGCTGTCCCGGACGCCGTCTGCGGAGCGCCGGCGGTGCCTTGGCCGTCGTTGCAGGCTGTGAGCAGGCTCAGGGCAGCTACCGCACCGAGCGCTGACATCACGCGTCGTGCCGTCAGGAAGGTGGCTGTGCTGTCGGGGTCCGGGCTCGCCGTGCCGCGCCGGAAGGTCGCCATGTCTGTTTGCTCCTTGGAACTTGCCGCCCGAGACGAGCGTGTGTGAACGGCGCCGTGCGCCCGGTCATCTCTGTCCGATGCACGCCGGCGCGGAAAAGTTTGCGCGTATTTCAGCGTGCTGTGAGGGCATTCCCACGGTGCCGTACCAGCTGGTGACTCGCGCTCAACTCGGTCGCTGTCGGTCGAGTTGCTGCCGTCGTCCTGGCGCAGCTGTACGTACACCCGGGGCTGGTCCTGGCCATTGGCCGGACTGAGGGAGACCTCCGCGGCGGGTCCCTTTTCGCCCGCGCAGTCGTTACAGATGCGTACCCGCCCCGCCGGGCCGTGCCCCGGTGTTCGTGGCCGATGGCCTTCCCCTGAGTGGTGTGAGCAATCAAGGCAGTAGGCGCGTCGGCTTTGGGCCCACACGCAGCCGTCCAGGCGCGTCGTCGGCGCAGCCGGTCTCCAGGCCACGTTCACAGGGCCTCTGGGTCCACCGGCTGTACCCCGGACCCCGGGTCCATCGCGCTCCTGCTTTGCTGGATGATCTCCTGGACGTGACGCTCGATCTCCTCCGGATTCAGGCCGAGTGCCTTGCCTGTGTGCACCGCCCAGACTTCGGCGCGAAGATTGGTCTCGAAATCCAGATCGGCCCGCACCTTCTCTCGTGCGGCCTGCCGATTCTGGCTCACCATCACGAACGTGGACAGGAAGATGGCCTCCAGGCTCACGATCGTGGTGAGCAGTCCGAACGGGTAAGGGTCGAAGACCGCTGACGAGCCGAAGACCCCGAGGTTGAGAGCGATCCACACCGCAAACCAGACGGTATGGACGTAGACGAACCCCATCGTGCCCGCGAGAGCGGTGATCGCGTCGGCGAACCGGTCTCGCGACGTGCGCATCCTGGCGAACACCAGCTGCTCGTGACGCAAGCTGGGGTCGAGGCGATCAGTAGCGCCGGGAGTGGAGCTCGATCGGAAGGCGCGGTCTCTGGAGTGTGCGGTCATTGTGTCAGCCGTTGTCAGCCTTCCGGTACCGAAATGGCTGGTCGGCCTGCGGGGCGCGCAGGTGGGCCCGCTTCAGCGGTTCGTGGTGGCCGAAACACGGTCCCGAGTGGCGGTGGGGAGAAATTCCGGGGTGATCGGGAAGCCGTTCGACGAGGACGGTCATCCGCGAAGCACCCTTGGGGATGGAGGGCGGCTTGGTGTTCTGCAACATCCTGGGTCCGAACGTCGCCGGGCTCTCCGGCTCGGCAGTCCCGTCCACTGAGTCGCTCTGCGACACTGCGCTGCACCTCCGTAGGGCTGCCCGGAACGAACGATCTCGCATCGTCACCGCCTCCTGGGCCGGTGTACCGGCCTCTCGTTCGGCGGTGACCGCGTTCGTTGATTCCGGGGTCACACACAACTTGCGTCGTAGTGAAGACAGGGCAGGGCCCGTATCTGTGACGCGCCCTGCGCCGTCTGCCTCGCGCGGCGCGGAAGAACGCCAAGCTTCAGATCGACCAGATAGACCAGACCGTCCTGAGGTCCTGGGGAGGCGAGACAGAGCTGGACAACCTGGAGCCGCTCTGCCAGTGGTACAACAACGGCAAGAAGACGTTTCCTGTCGCCCTGCAGCTCTCAAGGGGCCCGGTCAGAGTCGGTGCTCGCCGGCACCGAGGGGCAGGCGTGGCTGCGCGTGCCTGACAGCAAGATCGCTCTGGCAGGATGCCGACATGGGGAACACACGTGCGTGGCCCGTGTTGCGGACTACGGACTTGGCTGAGGCGTTGAGCTGCGCGCAGCGGTTGCTGTCGGTCGCGTCCTGGTACGAGCCGAGCGGCTGCCACCTGGATGCCTGGGCGCGCAACGATGATGACCTGCGGCGTCTGGCTGATGCTTTCCCGGGAGTGGAAGTCACGTCGTACGGAACGGGCGGTGCCGCCTTGCCTGCGAGCCTGTGCCTGGGCGTCGGGACATTTACACAGGTATGCGAGGCTCTGGGAACCTGGGCGGACATCACGCGGTGTTACGTCCTCTGGCACAACCTGAAGTGGCCTCCGGTGCCTGAACTCGGGCTGTCAGAGGAGTACAAGTAGGCCGAGTTGCAGATCGCGTGCAACAGCCACGACATTCACTGTGGAGAGTGGGCAGCTGGGCACACCGTCTTCGTCCATACACGCCCCGGGGATGATGAGCGGGTCGCTTGGTTGGTGGCGCAGATCGACGCCCGAGTTGACGGGCTGCCCGAGTTCGGGTGGTAGCCCGACGAATGGACCGAGTCTCACCAATCGAGTCGTTCGTCTCTCGTTGCCGGAAGATCGTCCAGGGCAGACGTCAAGCATCGCCGACGTCGATCCGTCAACCAGTAACTGAGACTCGATGACTTGACTCTCCGCGTGGTGTGGGCCAAGCCCCATGGCCGGGCCGCACGGCACGGCGGGTGCCAGGGCCTGAAGGGCCCTGGCACCCGCCGTGGCTAAGCCGTGTCAGCGATCCCGGCGGCTCATGCGGTCCCGTGGTGCAGATAGGCGCGGTTCACGATCTGCTGGACGCTGTTGCCGGCGGCGTCCGTGGCGGTGACCCGCAGCGTCACGTAGGCGTCGCCGTGCACGCTCGACGGCCGCGTCACGTTGGCGGTGAACTGCCCGTCACCGTCGTGCCGCGCGGTGCGCGCGGTGGTCCAGGTCTGCCCGTCGTCATACGACGCCTCGACCTTCAGCGTCACCCCGCGGGGCGTTGCCAGGCCGTCCTGCATGCGGACGGTCAGGCCGAGGGTGTGCGTGCGGTCCGAGTCCACCGCGTTCTGCGCGTCGACCGGTACGGCGTAGTCGAGCTGGAGCAGCGGCAGCAGGGTCGACTCGGGCGCGGTGTCCGAGCGGAACGTCCACGAGGTGTGCGTGCCGGTGCCGAAGCGCCAGTCGTCCGAGGTGCGGGCGGTCGTCAGGTCCAGCCGGTACTCGGCGTCGCCCGCGGGCACCTCGAAGTTGCCCCACGCACCGTTGTCGGACGTGGCGATCTGCTCACCGTTTCGGTACAGCTCCGCCTTGGACGTGTCGTTCACGGAAGCCGTGCCGGCGCCGCCGATTCCGCCGATTCCGCCGAAGGGGTCGCTCTCCGGGAACGACCAGTGGCCGGCGCCGGAGTCGTTGAATTCCGGAACGTAGACCGACAGGGTGTCGCCGTGGCGCACCGACGGCAGGCCCTTACCGCGCGGGATCGACGGGCGGACCACTGCTCCGAACCACCGCTCCGTGGCGCGCTGGCCGGGCTGGTAGGTGTGCGAGGCGTCGTGCATGCCGGCCCCCAGCGGGAGGTCGGGGTCGAAGACGACGTTGTGGTGCACGACGTGCTGCCACAGCGTGTCTCCGGCGCTCACGTACTCGACGCGTCCCTGTCCCACCGGAACGTAGCGGCTGTACTGGTCCCACGCGGTGTCCTGGTACGGCCGCCACGCGAAACGCTGCTCGCTCTCCCAGTCCGTTGCACCGGTGCGGGTGTACGTGCTGTGGACCTCTGCGGTGTTCTGCTTCGAGACGGTGTAGACGATCTGCTGGGGAATGGAGCCCTTCGAGACCTGCATCACGTCGTACAGGTACGGGCTGCGTACGGTGCCGGAGAACTCGACCGTCGTGGCGCCCTTCGCCATGCGCTCCAGCAGAGCTGTCCCGTTCTTCCAGGAGGTCTGCATGGTGGGCAGGGCCATCCGGTCACCGTTCGGCTGCCACCTGGTCCAGTCGGAGAATCCCTTGGGCTGCACGATCAGCAGCGCCTTGGCCCCCGCGGCCGCCGCGGACTTCACGAGCGCCTGTCGGTCGTACCAGGCGGAGTTGTCGTCCTGTACGACGGCCAGCTTGCCGCGCGCCCCGCTGAAGTCGGGCGCCGCCGCCAGGCCGGCGGCCGCAGCAGTCAACCGCGCGCCCTGGTCCCCGAAGACCGGGGAGAGCGGCTGGTAGTACGGGGTGAACGCCAGTGAGCTGTCCGAGACCTTGGCCTGCAGTTGCGGAGCGACCATCTGCCAGCGCGAGTAGAACTCAAAGTCGCCGTCGGTGACCGGAGCAGTGGGGCTGACATAGAGCCGCTTGACGGTGTCGAAGAACAGGGCGCCCTGGAGCAGGCTGTGACCGTCGATCTGCCGGTAGAAGGTGGTGCTGAGGACGCCGTGCTGCTCGGCGGGGCGAGGCGTGCGGATCTTCACCTCGGTGGCCTCGGCGGCGTTGAGCGTCACCGTCGTGTCCTTGGTGACCTTCACCTCGGGGTTGACGATCTGGCCTTCCTCTTCGCCGTCATCGGCCCGGTCGTAGAAACCGGCGTTGACGTTGTACGTGCCCTCTTCCACGACGGCGACCCCCGCGGCCCGGTCCGTGTACTGCACGAACCCGTCGGGACCCCAGATGGTCGGCAGTGCGCCCGGCACGATCTGGCCGGCGCGGTTGCGGTAGACCACGGTCAGCCGGTGCAGCGGAGCGTGCACCACGAGGGAGACGGTGGTGTGGGCGAGCACCGTGCCATCGGCGGACTTCGCGGTGATGTATCCGTAGTACTTGCCGCGGACGGCGTGCGTCGCGTCGGTGCGCAGCGGTACCTCGGCGGTGGCGCCGGGGGCCACCTGCACGGTGCTGGAGTCGAGGCTGACCACCCCGTCCGGGAGCGCGCGCCCGACCTCGGTGGCCAGGTTGACGGCCAGGGAGAGCGTGAGCGGGTGATCGCTGGTGTTGGTGTAATGGAGGGTGGCCGCCTGCTGCTGTCCCCCCGTGCCGCCGATCGTCAGCGGGGCGAGGGTGATGGAGCCGGTGGCGGTGACCGGGCCCATGGCCGCGGCCACGTCGATGCGGCCGCCACCCTGCTCGGTCACCTTGGTGCCGGGCACCGTGTGGGCGGTGCTGATCAGGGCGTCCTTGAGCTGCTGGGCGCTCCAGTCGGGGTGCTGCTGGGCCAGCAGTGCGGCGGCGCCGGCAACGTGCGGGGTGGCCATGGACGTCCCGGACAGCGCCACGTAGTTGGCGTCGATCGGGTCGCCCAGGGTGGTGCCGGCCGCGCGGGCGGCGACGATACCCACGCCGGGGGCGGTCACGTCGGGCTTGACCGCCCCGTCGCCGAAGCGCGGGCCGCGGCTGGAGAAGGGGGCGAGGGAGTCGTCGCGGTCCACGGCGCCCACGGTCAGCGCGGCGTCGGCGGCGCCCGGCGTGCCGACGGTGGACTGGCCTGGGCCCGAGTTGCCCGCCGCGATCACGAAGAGAGTGCCGGTGGAGGCGGTCAGGTTGTCGACGGCCTGGCTGAGCGGGTCGGTGCCGTCGGTCTGCTCGTCCGCACCGAGGCTCATGTTGACGACCTTGGCGTGCTCACTGGCCGCCGCCCACTCCATGCCGTCGATGATGCCCGACTCGTCGCCGTAGCCGTTGTCGTCCAGCACCTTGCCGATCAGCAGGTCGGCCTTGGGCGCGACACCGCGTCGGGTCCCGCCGGACGCGGCGCCGGTGCCGCCGACGATGGAGGCGACGTGCGTGCCGTGGCCGAAGTGGTCGCCGGTGTTGCCACTGCCGGAGAAGTCCTTGGCCTCGGCGATGCGGCCGACCAGGTCGGGGTGGTTCGCGTCGACACCGGTGTCCAGCACGGCGACCTTGACGCCCTGGCCCTCGTAGCCGGCCTGCCAGGCGGTGGGGGCGTTGATTTGCTTAGTGCTGCGGTCCAGGGCGGCCTTCATCTTGCCGTCCAGCGAGATCCGCGGGGTGACCGCGGCACGGGCGGCGTCCGACGTTCCGCCGGGGTTCAGCGTCTTCCAGAACGTGCCCAGGTCGTCGTCGGCGACCCGCAGCGACCGCGCGTGGATGCTCTCCAGGTTGCGGGAGGGCGTCTTGGCCGCCTTGAACGCCACCAGTCGGTCGGCGGTGGTTGCGGCGGCCCTCGTCGCCTGCGCGGTGACCCTGGCCCCCTCCCGTGACGGCTCAGGCTGCGAAGAGACGATCAGCGGCAGCGCCGAGGTGTGGGCCTCGTCGTAGCCCTCGGCGATCAGCGCCGTCACATTGAACAGCCGCCGGTCCAGGGTGCCGGCCGACACCAGCGCCTCGGCGTCGAACGGCATCACGGTCAGCGACTTGTCGTCCTCCTCCAACGTCTGGAAGGGGATGTGTTCGCGCCCCGGACCGGGCTGCACCGACGCGGTGCGGCGACCGCCAGGCAGCGTCGTCACGGTCACCCGGTCACCGGTCACAAGCCGCACGGTCGCGGAGCGAGCCCCCGGCACGGCGGCGGGATGAGTGGGGGTCCCGGTGGCTGCCGTCTGCGTCGCGAATGCGGCCGGCACAGCTCCGGCAACCAGCATCAATCCCGTCGATATCGCCGCCGTCAGGCGGATTCTAGACATCAGTAAGGCACCTCTCGTACAGCTGGGGGGGCACAAGCTGTCCGAAAGCATCCGTTGATGAAGCTCAGCTGTCACTGGCCTCAGGTGTCGCAACTGCGACATGTTCCAACTGCGACACGCGCCACCTGCGCGCCGCCGCCACACTGTCAGCACGACAGGGATGGTCATGAATCAGGTGCGTTTCTTCCCAGGGGAAGCCACGTGATGAGGATGAGTACGACGGCGGATGACCCCACCCAGTGTGGTGACGGTCTGTCACTTGCCGAGACTGCTTGATGGAGCGGGGGCGCGGTCCGGCTCGGCCAGGAACGGCTTCACCAACTCAGGTGCGGCCTCAGACCCGCACATCGTCCGGGTGACGGTCATCGCGAGCGGCAGTCCCTCGCCGTCGGCCGAACGTGGCGGCTGTGCCGCCGTGGGGCCTGCGCATGGCGTATGAGGTGCTCATTCTCACAGGCCACCCCCTTCGCTGTCACAGAGGGAGAGGACGTCCGGTCCTGGTGGATGCAGGTCGATTCCGAGCCACCATGCCGGTGATCGTCGACATCCCGCTCCCAGGGGGAGTCGGTCACCCCACTGCCAGGAGGAGAACCGTCATGAGTCCCCCCTTCATCGCGATCGCCTGTCACTCCGGCTATGACCACGCCGAGAGCGGCGACTACCTCCACACGCTTCAGTACTTCGCCGCTCCGGCGGCCGGGCGCGATCGCGGTGGGCTCGTACAGCTCCACCGGCTCCGAGAGTGATCTCGACCGCTCCGGCTTCTACCTGAGTGCGGGCAGACCGGGCGGTCCCTCTCCATTGGCGACGCCGACGTCGGGCTCCGCCTCCGGCAGCGCACCGGTGACCCTCCGGCGCAACGGGTACGGCCGCCGGACAGCACGCTGTTGACGTGCGGCCGCGGGGGCCGTACGCCGACGAACCTCGCCGCACGCGGCGAATCGAGGCCGTCCGGCGCCAGGGCTGGGACATCGCCGCACCCATCGAGACCGTCCAGGGAGCAGTGGCTGAATCACTGCGCGATCCCGTTTTTAAGTTAATTAGCAATTAATATTGACAGGCTTCAGGGGCCTGGGCACAGTTTCGGCCGTGGCACCGGCGCCCGGTACGACCGGAGTGCGGTGCCCCGTACCCCCAACTATCGGGAGACTTCAGTGGCTTCGCATCGTGCAGAGATGGCGCGTGTGCGGCGGACCGCGGCGGTGCTTGGCGCCGCGGTGCTGGTTGGGTCGGCGGTTCCGGCGGCGCATGCCGCGGACGACCAAGGCGCGCCGCAGTACTACGACAGCGGCCTCGCACCCACGCCGTACATGGGATGGAACACCTACTACGGGCTCGGCGCCCCGACCGAGGACCAGGTAAAGAAGGTCGCCGACTACCTCGTCAGCAGCGGGTTGCGCGACAGCGGCTACAACATCGTCTGGCTGGACGGCGGTTGGCAGGCGGACCAGCCGCGCGACCCGGAGACGGGCCGGCTCGTGGCCAACCCCACGCGCTTCCCCTCCGGCATCCCCGCCCTGGTGACGTACCTTCACAACCGCGGTCTCAAGGCGGGCATCTACACCGACGCGGGTGAGTACGACGGCGGCAAGTGGTGCGGCCTCGGCAGCCGCGGCCACTACGAGCAGGACGCCCGCCAGTTCGCCGGCTGGAAGGTCGACGCCATCAAGGTCGACTTCCTCTGCGGCATCGGTGCGGGGATCGACCCGGGGCCGGCCTTCAAGGAGTTCAGCGCCGCCGTCGCCAAGTCCGGCCGGAGGATGTTGCTCAACCTGTGCAACCCGCTCACCGACGACTGGGGCATGCCGCACACCCCCGAGCAGGACGCGCACAACACCTTCGTCTACGGCCCGACGATCGCCGACTCCTGGCGCACCGGTACCGACCTCGCCTGGGGCAACCCGACCGCGGGGGAGTGGCCGAACATCCTGCGCAGCATGGACGCCAACGCCTGGCACCCCGAAGCGCAGGGCCCCGGGCACTGGAACGACCCGGACTACCTCATCCCGATGCGCAAGCTCGCCGAAGGCGGCTACGAGCTCAACGAGGAGGAGTCCACCACGCAGTTCGTGATGTGGGCCGAGATGGCCTCGCCGCTGGTCATCGGAAGTGATCCGCGCACCCTGCCGCAGTCGATGCTCGACACGCTGCGCAACCCCGAGATCCTCGCCGTCGACCAGGACCCGCTGGGCATCCAGGGTGCCCGCGTGGCCACCGACTCCGTCGGCGACGTCTACAGCAAGGTGCTTCAGGGTGCGGGCAAGCGGGCGGTCGTCCTGCTCAACCGCTCCGACCAGGCGCAGGACCGCACGGTGAACTTCGCCGACGCCGGTCTTGCGGGCAAGGTCGCCGTCCGCGACCTGCGGGCCCGTACCTCGCGCGGTAGCTTCACCGGTTCGTACACGGTGCGCGTCCCCGCGCACGGCACCGCGTTCCTCAAGCTGACCGGCACTGACGACGCCCCGGGTACGCAGCTGCCCGGTCGTTCCTCGGCGAGCCCGGCGCTGGTGCGCGACGGCGACGACCTGACCGTCTTCACTCGTGGCACGGACGGGTCCCTGCGCGCACAGACGGCGCGCGGCGGTGACTGGTCCAAGGCTCAGACCACCGACCTGGGCGGCCCGACGCACGGCCGCATCCTTGGCCAGCCCGCCGCGTACGCCTCGGCCGGCGGACGGATCGACGTCTTTGTGCGCGGCGCCGACGACACCGCCTACCGGCGCGTGTACGCGAACGGGCACTGGGGTCGCTGGGAGAACCTGGGCGGCACGCTGACGGACGCGCCGACCGTCGCCTTCGCGGGTCCGGACGACTGGACGCTCTTCGCTCGCGGCGCGGACGGCAAGCTGTGGTCGCGCGGCCCGGCCTCCGGCTGGACCTCGCAGGGCGCCCCGCAGGACAAGGCGTTCTATGGCCGTCCGTCGGGCGTCGTGGACGACGCGGGCCGGCTGCATGTGGCCGTTCGCACTCCGGACGACTCGGTCTGGACGCGGACCCGCGACGCCTCCGGCGCCTGGTCCGACTGGACGGCTCTGGGCGGCACGATCAGTGGCAGCCCGACGCTGGTGGCCTCCGGCGACACGGTGCACCTGTATGCCCGTGCCGGTGACTACACGCTGTGGATGCGCAGCTGGACCGCGTCCGGCGACTGGGCCGGCTGGAGCAAGGACAACGACTTCGTCAGCGGTGCCTTCGACGGCGCGCTCGGGGCCGTGGCAGGGCCGGACGGTGGCGTGCTGGCCGCCTTCCGCGGAGTGGACGGCCGCGTCCACCAGACCGAGCTCTGAGCTTCGCGCCGACCCCGCTCCACCTGGTTCGACCTGTGTCGATCCGCACCACCGCACCACCGCGTCACCCGGCATCACCCAGCAGCAACAGGTGTGCCTCAGGGTCTTCTCGGCCCTGAGGCACACCTCCGGAAAATAAATTACTAATTAATCTTGACGGCGCCCTGACCCCTGCGACAGGCTGTGCCTGCCGCGCCCGGAGCCGGGCCGTCAGGGGGCCTCAAGCTCCGTCCCGTGGGCACCTAGGGAGTACACAGATGACCGACTTCACCGCCACCCGCCGCAGATTCCTCATAGGAACGGGCGCAGTCGGCGCCGGCGCCCTGCTCAGCAGCTGCGTCACCAACAGCTCGTCCTCCTCCGGAGGAAAGTCCGGCGGCCCCGTGACCCTGCAGTCCAACCTCTCCTCCCCGCAGGCCAAGACCGCGATGCAGCAGATCGTCGCCGCCTTCGACAAGCGCGGCGACACCAAGGCGCAGCTCAACACCGTCGCGTCGGAGACCTTCCGCACACAGCTGCCGACCTACCTCACGTCGGCCAACCCGCCGGACGTCTACACCTGGTACCCCGGTTCCGTCGCCGAGTCGTACGCCAAGAAGGACCTGCTCCTCAACCTCGACGACATCTGGACGAAGCCCGAGCTCTCCGGCTACTCCGACGCGTTGAAGAAGCTGTGCACCTCGGCCTCCAGCGGCAAGAAGGTCTTCGTGCCCACCAGCTACTACTGGTGGGGCATGTTCTACCGGAAGTCCAACTTCGCCAAGTGGGGCGTCCAGGAGCCCAAGACCTGGGACGAGTTCCTCGGCCTGTGCGACAAGCTCAAGAGCAAGGGCGTCGCCCCGATCGGCCTCGGCGCCGGCGGCGACACCCCGTGGGTCGCCTCGGCATGGTTCGACTACCTCAACATCCGCGTCAACGGCGCCACGTTCCACCGCGAACTCCTCGCGGGGAAGCACGGTTTCGACGGCCCCGAGGTCCGCAAGGTCTTCGACAAGTGGGACGAGGCCCGCCCGTATTTCGACCCCAACGGCACGGCGATCCCCTTCCAGGACGCCACCACCGCCCTCCTCCAAGGCCGCACGGGCATGATGCTCATCGGCACCTTCTTCGCCGACGCCGCGCCCAAGGACGCACTGGGCGACCTGGACTTCTTCCAGTTCCCCATCATCGACCCGAAGGTGCCGGTCGCCGAAGAGGCGCCTACCGACGGCTACTTCGCCAGCGCGCGCAGCAAGCGCGCCGACGGCGTCAAGGAGTTGCTGCGCTACCTGGCCACCGCTGAGTCGCAGGAGCTGTACATCAAGAGCTCCTCGGGAACCGTGCTGCCCACCCACCCCGACGCCAAGGACGCCGGCACCCCGCTGGTCGCCAAGGGCCGCAAGCTCGTCGAGAGCGCCGCGGAGATCACCCAGTTCTTCAACCGCGACTCCAGCGACGCCCTCCAGCCGACCGCCGACACGGCGCTGGTGCACTACCTGGCGAAGCCCAAGGAGATCGGCTCCATCCTCACCACGTGGCAGCGCAGCGCACAGAAGATCTGGAGCCAGTGACAATGGCGCTGATCGGCTCCACACGACGGTCCAGGGCCACTCGGGTGCCCCCGGTGGTCCTGGCCTTCGTCCTCATCCCGCTGCTCGCCGAGGCGTTCTGGGTCTTCTGGCCGGCCCTCCAGGGCTTCTACCTCTCCCTGACGTCCTGGGACGGCCTGGGGTCCGCGAAGTTCGTCGGCCTCGGCAACTACAGCGAGATGGTGCACGACACGGTCTTCCGCACCGCCGCGATCAACACGGTGCTGTGGCTGCTGCTCTTCGGCGGGCTCTCCGCCGCCCTCGGGCTCGGTGCCGCGATGCTGCTCCAGAAGGAGCGGCGCGGCATCGGGTTCTACCGGGCGGCGCTCTTCCTGCCGGTGGTCTTCTCGCTGGTGGCGACCGCGCTGGTGTGGCAGGCCATGTACCAGCCGGACGGCATGATCAACAACCTGCTGGAGGCCATCGGTCTCGGCGGCTGGAAGCACGCCTGGCTCGCCGACCAGGACACCGCCTTCTACGCGGTGATCGTGCCCGCACTGTGGCGCCAGGTCGGCTATGTGATGGTGCTGTACCTGGCCGGCCTCAAGGGCATCGATCCCGTCCTCTACGAGGCGGCCAAGGTCGACGGCGCCACCCGCTGGCAGCAGTTCCGGTACGTCACGCTGCCGCAGCTGCGCAGCGTCAACGCGGTCGTCCTGTCGGTCATCATCATCGACTCGCTGCGCTCGTTCGATGTGGTGTGGGCGCTCACCCGCGGTGGCCCCTACCACTCCTCCGAACTGCTGAGCACCTACATGTACTCCACCGCGTTCCAGTCCCTGCGCCTGGGATACGGCTCCGCGCTCGCCGTCGTCATCTTCGTGCTGGCCTTCGGCGTCATCGTGAGCTACCTCGTGCGCGCCTTCCGGGAGGCCGACTGATGACCGCCACCCACGCCACCAGGCACACCGAGGACATCGAGGGGCAGGCCGGCCCCGCCGAACTCGCGCCGCCCCGTCGCTCCGTCCTGGACGGCCGCAAGCTGCGCACCGCCGGCTTCCACCTCACCGCGAGCCTGCTGTCCGCACTGTGGCTGTTGCCGATCGCCCTCGTACTGGTCACCAGTACCCGGACCTTCGACGATATCGCCGCGCATGGCGTCGGCAGCTGGCCGCACTCGTTCACCTTCGACAGCTTCCGCCAGGCGTGGGTGGACGGCGGCCAGCAGCGCGCCCTCATCAACAGCCTGCTGGTCACCATCCCCACCGTACTGCTCTCGCTCGGCCTCGCCTCCATGGCCGCCTTCGCGCTCAGCCGCTACGAGCTGCCCTTCCGGCGCGGCCTGCTGCTGCTCATGCTCGGCGGCAACCTGCTGCCCCCGCAGATCCTGCTGATCCCGGTCGCCAAGGTCAGCGAAGCGCTCGGCATCTACGACCATTTGTACGCCCTGATCGGCGTGCAGGTCGGCTTCGGTGTCGGCTTCTACGTCTTCGTCCTGCACGGCTTCATGCGGGCGATCCCCAACGAGATCCAGCAGGCCGCCGTCATCGACGGGGCGGGCCCGTGGCAGATCTACTGGCGGATCATCCTGCCGCTGGCCCGCCCGGCACTGGCCGCGCTGACCGCGCTGTCGTTCACCTGGATCTTCAACGACCTGCTGTGGGCCATCACGGTGCTGCGCACCGACAGCCAGATGCCCATCACCGCCTCGCTGATCGGACTGCAGGGCCAGTACGTGTCCATGTGGAACGTGATCGCGGCCGGCTCGGTGATCGCCGCCGCCCCGACGGTGGCCGTCTTCCTCCGCTTCCAGCGCCACTTCGTGGCCGGACTGAACCTCGGAGCCGTGAAGTGACCGCGCACGACCGGTGGCTGCTGCGTACCGACACCACCACCTACGCCGTCACCCTCGGCGGCGACGGACGCTGGGCCGAGCTCGCCGCCTGGGGGCCGCACGGCGCCGAGGACGGCCCGTCGCCCTTGGACTGGTCGCGCCGCACCCACTTCATCACCCCCGCAGACGCCGCCCCGGCCGAGTACATCCCGTACGGGCTGCGGCCGTTCACCGGCGCCGACCTGATCGCCTCCCGCCCCGGCGGCGACCGCGGCAGTTGGTGGCGGTTCACCGGCGCCACCCAGGACGGCGAGCGCGCGCTGCGCCTGGAGTTCGCCGACGACCTCCTCGGGCTGAGCACCGCGCTCTGCTACGAGACGGTGCCCGGCACCGACGTCGTCCTGCGCTGGACAGAGCTGACCTGCACGGGCGAGGACCAGGTGCGCCTGGAGCGCTTCGACTCCGCGGCCATCAACGTGCCCGTCCAGGGCGGCGCGCGGCTCACCTACCTGGCCGGCCAGTGGTCGCAGGAGTTCCAGCTCAAGGACGTGGAACTGGAGCGAGGGCGCTTCGAGATGGAGAGCACCCAGGGCTCGGCGGGCCACGCCTACCACCCCTGGCTCGCTGTCCAGGACGCCGCCGCCCCTGCCGAGGGAGCCACTCCCACCTACGGCATCGCGCTGGAGTGGTCCGGCAACTGGCGGATCACCGCCGACGCCGAACCCGGAGGCGCCGTACGGGTCCGCGCCGGGCGGGTACCCCACGAGGGCGCCGTCCGCCTCGCGCCCGGCACCACCCTCGTCACGCCCCGCCTGGCCTGCGCCTTCAGCCCGTACGGTCTCGACGGCCTGGCCCGCGTCTGGCACCGCTATGAGCGGCACCTGACCGGCGAGCGTATCGACCGGCCCCGCAAGGTCCTCTACAACTCCTGGGAGGCCACCGGCTTCGACGTCAACGCGGCAGGCCAGCTGGAGCTCGCCAAGGTCGCCGCCGAACTGGGCGCGGAACTCTTCGTCGTCGACGACGGCTGGTTCACCGGTCGTCCCGACGACACCGGCGGCCTCGGCGACTGGGACCCGGACCCGGCCGAATTCCCCGGCGGATTCGACCGGTTCATCGAGGACGTGCACGCCCTCGGCATGGACTTCGGCCTGTGGGTCGAGCCCGAAGGCATCAGCCCGCGCTCGAAGCTCTACGCCGAACACCCCGAGTGGGTCTACCGGATCGACGGCCGCCTCGCCACGCTCGTGCGCAACCAGCTTCTGCTCGACCTCGGCCGCGAGGACGTCCAGGAGTTCGTCATCGGCACACTCGACCGGCTGCTCGGCTCCCACGCCATCGGCTACCTCAAGTGGGACATGAACCGCCCGCCCACCGAGCGCGGCCGTCCCGGCCACCCGGCGGGCAGCGACCCGGAGCGGCAGGACCTCGATGCCGCACACGTCGCCGGCTACCTCCGCGTCCTGGACCATCTGCGCACCGCCCACCCCCATGTCACGGTCGAGGGCTGCGCGGGCGGCGGCGCCCGAGTCGAGCACGCCACGATCGCCCGCACCGACGTGGTGTGGCCCAGCGACAACACCGCGCCCATGGACCGGCTGCGCATCCAGTACGGCTACCTCCACGCGCACGCTCCGCACACCATGAGCTCCTGGGTCACCGACGCCCCCGGCGTCTTCGACCCCCGGCCGCGCTCGCTCGCCTTCCGCTTCGTCAACGCCATGGCGGGCGTGCTCGGCATTGGCGCCGACATCCGTCACTGGATGCCGGAACAGCGGGCCGAGGCCGCGCAGTGGATCGCCCGGTACAAGGAGATCCGGGACGTCGTCCACCACGGCGAGGTCCATCTGCTGAGCAGCCCCGCCGAGCCGACGTGCGGTGTCCAGTACGAGGAACCGGGCGGTGGCCGCGTGGTGGTGACGGCCTGGAACACCGGGCCGCTGGACGGCGCGCCCCTGGTTCCCGGACGGCCCGCCCGGCTGCGGCTGCGCGACCTCGCCCCGGACGCCGTCTACACCGACAACGCGACCGGCACCCGGTACAGCGGCGCGTATCTGCTCCACTCGGGGCTGCCGTTCGCCTGGACCGCCGAACACGACGCGCAGTTGACCGTTCTGGCCCGTCAGTGACGACAGCGGAAGAATCTGCACCCCACCGGCCTTTCGAACAGGAGAAGATCCACCCCATGAACCCAGCCGCCCGCTTCACCAACCGCGTCGCGGTCGTCACGGGCGCCGCGTCGGGCATCGGCGCGGCCACCGCGGCACGCCTCGCAGGAGAGGGCGCGGCCGTCGTCCTTGTTGACATCGCCGCCGAACGCGGCGAGGAGGCGGCCGAGCGGCTGCGCAAGGACGGAGCCCGGGCCCTCTTCGTCGCCGCCGACGTCGCGAGCGAGGACGACTGGCAGCGGGTGATCACCGCCGCCCATGGCTTCGGGCCCGTGGGCGTCCTGGTCAGCAACGCGTACACGGTGGCGGTCGCGCCGGCCCACGAGACCAGCCTCGCCTCCTGGGAGCGGCAGCTCTCGGTCAACCTCACCGGTGCCTTCCTCGGCGTCAAGGCCGCCCTGCCGGACCTGCGTGAGCACGGCGGGGCCGTGGTGCTCGTCTCCTCCGTCCACGCGTACCGGGGCATCCCGGGCCACCCGGCGTACGCGGCGAGCAAGGGCGCACTGCTGTCGCTGTGCGGACAGCTCGCCGTCGAGTACGGCCCGGACGTCCGCGTCAACGCGGTGCTGCCGGGGCCGATCCTGACCGCCGCCTGGGACCGGGTGGCGCAGGCCGACCGTGAGCTCAGCGTCGCGGAGACCGCGGCCCGCCGCTTCGGCACCCCCGAGGAAGTCGCCGCCGCCGTCGCCTTCCTCGCTGCCGACGAAGCCTCCTACATCACCGGATCGAGCCTGCTCGTGGACGGCGGCTGGAGCGTCGCCAAGGCCTCCGCCTGATGGAACCGACCGCTTCGGCCACCGACCGAACAGCAAGAAAGGCATAGACATGACGCCATACGCGCGCCGCGGAGTGCACGGCCAGACCGTGGAGACCCTCGCCCGCCGGGTGCTCAGCGGCGAGATCCCCGAGGGTGCGACGCTCGACATGGCGGCCCTGCAGAGCGAGCTGGACGTCAGCCTGACCGCTCTGCGCGAGTCCTTGAAGGTGCTCGCGGCCAAGGGCATGGTCGACGCCCGGCAGAAGCGCGGGACCTTCGTCCGGCCCCGCTCGGACTGGAATCTGCTCGACGCCGATGTGCTGCGCTGGCAGTTCGCCGAGAGCAGCGGCACCGGCGCCGATCCCACACTGCTGCGCAACCTCGGCGAGGTCCGCGGCATCATCGAGCCCGCCGCCGTGCGCCTGGCCGCGGACCGGCGCACCGACTCCGACCTCGAGGCGCTGGATGCGGCACTGACCGCCATGGGCCAGGAGGGCGGCGCGAGCGACGCCGTCGAGGCCGACCTCGCCTTCCACCGGGCGCTTCTCGCAGCCACCCACAACGAACTGCTGGAACGCATGGAGATGGTCATCGAGTCGGGCCTGGCCCAGCGAGACCAACTCGTGCACAGCGCCCCGCACAGCGAGGACCCGGTGCCCAGCCACCGTGCCGTCCTCGACGCCGTGCGCGACCAGGACCCGGACGCCGCGGAACACGCCATGCGCGCCCTGCTCGACCAGGCGACGCGCGATCTGGACAAGGTCAGCGGTCCCTCCGCGCCCGAGGGCGCGGACGGTTCCACCGAGGAGAAGGACGGTCAGGGACAGTGAAGATCGCGCGCGTCGAGACCTTTCTCATCCCGCCCCGCTGGCTGTTCTGCCGGATCGAGACCGACGACGGGGTCGTCGGCTGGGGCGAGCCGGTGGTCGAGGGCAGGGCCGAGGTGGTCCGGTCGGCCGTCGAGGTGTTCTCGGAGTACCTGATGGGCCAGGACCCGCTGCGTATCCAGGACCACTGGCAGGTGCTGACCAAGGGCGGCTTCTACCGGGGCGGCCCGGTCCTCTCCAGCGCCGTCGCCGGCATCGACCAGGCCCTGTGGGACATCGCGGGACGCGCCCTCGGAGTGCCTGTGCACACCCTGCTCGGCGGTCCGGTCCGCGACATGGTGCGGGTGTACGCCTGGGTCGGCGGTGACGAACCCGAACGACTCAAGGAGGAGGTCACCGCCCAGGTGGAAGCCGGCTTCACCGCCGTCAAGATGAACGCCGCCGGGCGCACCTCGCGGATCGGCAGCCCCGCCGAGACGGCTGCCGTCGTCGAGCGCGTCGCGGTCGCCCGAGAGGCCCTGGGCCCGCACCGCGATGTCGCCGTCGACTTCCACGGCCGCTTCAGCGCCGCCAACGCGCGGCGCGTGCTCCACGAGATAGCCCCGCTGCACCCGCTGTTCGTGGAGGAGCCGGTCCTGCCCGAGCAGGCGCACCTGCTCCCGGGACTGGTCGCCGCCTCGTCGGTGCCGCTCGCCACCGGTGAACGGCTCTACGGGCGAGCCGACTTCCTCCCCGCCCTGACCGCGGGCGTCGCCGTGGCGCAGCCCGACCTGTCGCACGCCGGCGGGATATCGGAGGTCACCCGGATCGCCTCCCTCGCCGAGACCTTCGGGGCCCACCTGGCACCGCACTGCCCGCTCGGCCCCATCGCGCTGGCCGCCAGCCTCCAAGTCGCCTTCGCCACGCCCAACTTCCTGATCCAGGAGCAGAGCCGGGGCATCCACTACAACAAGGACGCCGACCTGCTGTCCTACCTGATCGACACCGAGCCCTTCCGCTTCGTCGACGGTCAGGCGCACCGCACAGGACTGCCTGGACTCGGCATCACCGTCGACGAGGACGCGGTGCGCGCCGCCGACCGGTCCGGCCACGCCTGGCGCAATCCGGTCTGGCGGCACGCCGACGGCTCCTTCGCCGAATGGTGAGCGTCATGCGGCTGCCTGTCCGCGTCGTCACCGACGCGGACCACGGCGGGCGCTGGACGTCGCTGACCGCGGGGGACCGCGAGTGGCTGTGGCACCGCGACGAACCCCGCCGCCGTGGGGTCCGGCCCGGTGACGCCTTCGCCGACGCCGGGGGGCTGGAGGAGTGCGTGCCGACCGTGCGCGGGCTGCCCGACCACGGGGACGCCTGGTCGCGGCCCTGGCGGACGGCCGGGGAGGAGGACGTCGTGGAGTGCCCCGACTTCCGTCTGACCCGGCGCATCCGCGAGCGGGAGGATGCGGTCGTCGCCGACTACACGCTCGCCGCCGAACCCGGCTACCGCTTCGTGTGGGCCGCACACGCCCTGCTGGACCTCTCCGAGGCCGCCCGGATCGACATCGGCGGACCAGCGGCGACCCGGCTCTACCCGGACGAGGGCGACCGCTGGGCCGGCGGCGCCTGGCCCACCGTCGACGGCATACCGCTGGACCGGCTCGGCCCGCACGACGGCAGCGCCGTCGGAGCGGTCGTCCTCGCCTCCCAGGTGTCCGTACACGACGGCACCGACGCCCTGCACCTGTCCGTCGAAGCCGACGGCCAGCCGGTCGCGGTCGCCCTCTGGCGCAACCTCGGCGGCTTCCCCCAAGAGGCGCCGTACCGTTCGATCGGCGTCGAGCCGATGCTCGGCCGCGTCTTCGACCGCGCCGCGGCGGACGACGGGGACACCGCCGTCGTACCGCCGACCGGCGAGGTCGCCTGGCGGCTCACCGTCACCGCGACCCGCCGACCCTCAACCCCCGTCACCAGAAGGGATGCCGGATGAACCTGCTCGCCGCGCTGCGCGACCACCGGCTGCTCGCCATCGTCCGCGGCAGTGATCCGGACGCCGCGCTGACCGCCGTGCTCACCCTCGCAGAAGAGGGCGTCACCCTCATCGAGGTCTCTCTGTCCGGACGCGACGCGCTCGATGTGATCGCGCGGGCCCGCGCCGAGCTCGGCCCCGGCGCGACGCTCGGCGCCGGAACCGTGCTCAGTTCCGACGACGCCCGTGCCGCCCAGAAAGCCGGCGCCGCGTTCCTTGTCACGCCGGCGGTCAGCGACGGTATCGCCACCGGGCGGGAACTCGGACTCCCCGTACTCGCGGGCGTGATGACCCCCACCGAAATCCTTGAGGCACGGCGGCTCGGCGCCGAGGCCCTCAAGCTCTTCCCGGCGGGCAGCGCCGGGGGCCCCGGCTATCTGAAGGACCTGCGCGCCCCCTTCCCGGACCTGCCCTTTGTACCGGTCGGGGGAGTGGACGCGGCCGCGGCCGCGGACTACCTGCGCGAGGGAGCCACGGCCGTCGGCGTCGGATCGCCCCTGGTCGGCGACGCCGCCGCGGGTGGCGACCTCACCGCCCTGCGCGAGCGCGCCCGCGCCTTCCTGGACGTCATCCGCACGCAGGCCCGCCCGTGACCAATCCCGCGGTCCTCGGGACCGACCGCCTGGAACTGGGCGAGGGCATCCGCTGGACGGACGGCCGCGCCGTGCTGACCGACATCCTCACCGGGCGGCTGCTCGCCCTGCCCGAGGGGCCCAACGCGCCGCTCACCCCGATCACTCGACTGCCCTGCCCCTTGGGCGCCGTGGCACCGGTGGAGGGGCACCCCGGCCACTGGATCGCGGCGGCGGGCACCGGCATCTGCCGCATCGACCCCGCGGGTCGCGTCGACTGGATCGCCCGCCCCGAGGACGACGCACCCGTAGCGATGCGCATGAACGACGGCGTCGCCGACCCGCACGGCCGCTTCTGGGCCGGCAGCATGGCGTACGAGGCCACCGAGCACGCAGGCTCCCTCTACCGCCTGGACCGCGACGGCCGCGTCACCCGTGTCCCATGGGACATCACGATCCCCAACGGCCCTGCCTTCAACACCGACGGCACCGTCATGTACCTCGCCGACAGCGCCCGGGGCGTCATCCGCCGCTACCCGGTCGACCCGGAGAGCGGCGACCCGGGCACCCCCGAGCCCTTCGTCACCGTCGAATCCGGCAGCCCCGACGGCATGACCACCGACGTCGAGGGCGGCCTGTGGACCGCCATCTGGGGCGCCGGGCAGCTCCGCCGCTACCACCCCGACGGCAGCCTCGACCGGATCGTCGACCTGCCCGCCGGGCAGCCCGCGGGAGTCTGCCTCGGCGGCCCCGACGGCCGTACGCTCCTCGTCACCAGCGCGCACATCGGCCTTTCCGCCCCGGAACCCCTCGACGGTGCCGTCTTCGCGGTCCGGGTGGACGTCCCCGGCGTACCGGCCGCCCCGTACCGCCCGGCGGCCCTCTCCGGCCCGGCCCCGGCGGACCGCGCCGACACACCCTAGGAATCCCACCATGAGCACCCATCGGCCACTGCGCCACGGCCCCGTGGCCTGCGTCGGCGAGACCATGGTCGCCCTCGCCCCCGACCCCCTGGGGCCGCTGGACGGCGCCGACCTGCTGCACGTCGACATCGCGGGCGCCGAGTCGAACGTCGCCCTCTACCTTGCCGACCACGGCATCCCCGCCCGCTGGGTCTCCGCGGTCGGCGACGACCCCTTCGGCCGTCGCGTCCGCACCCGGATCGCCGCGGGCGGCGTCGACGTGAGCGGCGTCCGCATCGACCCGAAACGACCCACCGGACTGCTGCTCAAGGACCCGGGCGCGCACGGCACCCGTGTCCACTACCACCGCTCCGGATCCGCCGCCTCGGCCCTCACCCCCGACGTACTCGACGACCCGGCGCTGGCGGGCGCCGCGCTCGTCCACCTCAGCGGTATCACCCCCGCCCTGTCGCCCGGCTGCCGCTCTCTCGTCGAACGCGCGCTGCGCCCCGACCGTCCCTGGCCCGTCAGCTTCGACGTCAACCACCGCCCCGCCCTGTGGGTCGGCCGGTCCGCTGCCGACGTGCTGCGTCCGCTCGCGGACCTGGCCGACATCGTCCTTGTCGGACTCGACGAGGCTCAGGCTCTGTGGGGGGACGGCATCACCGACGCCGAAGGAGTGCGTGACCTGCTGTCCGGTCCGCACATCGTCGTCGTGAAGGACGGGGATCGCGCGGCCACCGCCTTCGTCGGGGAAGCCGTCCACAGCGTGACCGCCCTGAAGGTGCGTGTCGCCGAACCCGTCGGCGCGGGCGACGCCTTCGCCGCAGGATTTCTGAGCGGCCTGCTGAGGCAACTCCCCGTGGACCGAGCCCTGCGCCTCGGCCACCTGACCGCGGCATCGGCCCTGAGGGTCGCCGCCGACCACGGACCGCTGCCGGACCCCGCGCTTGTCGCGGCGCTCCTGGACGCCGACGAGGGCACCTGGCGGGCCGCCGTGATCGACTGATCCCTTCGGAGGGAACCGTCCGGGGTGCCTCTTCCCCCGGTGTGATGTGTCGTGACGGACCGGGCGGTTGCCGCACCCGCCAGGGCACGGTCCATCTCACGGTTCATCGCGAGGAGTTCACCACCCATCCCCACCCCGTCCCGCGTGGCTGCGGGAGTGGGGCCCGCGGTGCGTGCGCCCGCCCCGAAGCCAGGGAACCGTGTCTGATCGTCGGCCACTACATCCGACAGTCGCCCTCACGGACTTTTGGTTCGCCAAGGACTTCCGTGTACCGGGACCCCTCTCGTAGTACGACGAGCCAGTCCTCGGCCGGCGTATGCCTCACCCCCGCCCGGCACGCGTCCGGTTCGCCCGTGCCGGGCGTTGTATCGGCCGCATGCTCGTGGTGCTGGGCGGTCGCATGGCCGGCGACCTGTCGTCCGGGTGTGCTCTGGACCTGCGGAGGAGGCGGTGAGACTCTTCACCGCCATGGCGTGTCACACCACCTTGCGTCGCTCTGTCTATGTGGTGTCGAACAACGAACAGAGGACAGCATGCGTGAGATTCTGATCGTCGGTGGTGGCTACGCGGGCTTCTACACTGCATGGCGCCTTGAGAAGAAGCTGCGTGCGGGTGAGGCGCGGGTCACGGTCGTCGATCCGCGTCCCTACATGACCTACCAGCCCTTCCTGCCTGAGGTGACGGCCGGTTCGGTCGAGGCACGTCATGCCGCCGTGTCGCTGCGCCGGCACCTGCGCAGAACCCGGCTGATCGCTGGGAGTGTGACCGAGATCCGCAACGCGGACCGGACGGTCACGGTCCGGCCCGTGAACGGCCCCGACCATCAACTGAGTTACGACACCATCGTGGTGACCGCCGGCGCCGTGACCCGCACTTTCCCCATCGCCGGAATTGTGGAGCAGGCGATAGGCCTGAAGCACGTGGAGGAGGCGGTGGCCATCCGCGACCGGTTGATGACCGCGTTCGACCAGGCCGCTTCACTGCCGCCCGGTGCCGAACGACAGAGACTGCTCACCGTCACGTTCGTGGGTGGCGGGTTCTCCGGCGTCGAAGGCTTCGGTGAACTGCTGGCGCTGGCGACCGCGATGCTCAAGTCCTATCCGGAGCTGAGCATGGCCGACCTCTCCTTCCATCTGGTGGAGGCCCGGGGCCGCATCCTGCCCGAGGTGGGCGACAAGCCCGGGGCCTGGGTGGTGCGCCACTTGGAAGGCCGCGGCGGCCACGTCCACCTGAACACACAGATGGTCTCCGCCGTGGACGGGCATGTGGTGCTCTCCGACGGAACGGAGTTCGACTCGGCGCTCATCGTCTGGGCCGCCGGCAACGCCTCGAACCCCGTCGTTCACAACCACACGGATCTGCCGGTCGACGAGCGTGGCCTGATCGTGGTCCGGGCCGATCTTCGGGTGGGCACCGACAGCGATCCTGTGCCGAACGTGTGGGCGGCGGGAGACGATGCGGCCGTTCCCGACCTGGCTTCCCCTGTGCCGGGGGCGCACACGGTGCCGAACGCGCAGCACGCCGTACGGCAGGGCAAGCGCCTTGCCAAGAACATCGTGGCAGACCTGCGCGGGGGAAGGGTCCGTGACTACCGCCACAACAGCCTGGGAGTGGTGGCGACCTTGGGCCTGGGGCGAGGCATCTTCCAGTACAAGGGCCTTGTCATCAAGGGATTTCCCGCCTGGCTGATGCACCGGGGCTACCACGTCCTGGCCGTGCCTTCCTGGGAGCGCAAGGTGCGCGTTCTCGCCGTCTGGCTCACCGCCGCCGCGTTCGGCCGGGATCTCGTCTCCCTCGCCTCTGTACAGCACCCGCGCGACGCGTTCGTCGCGAGTGGCAATCCGCCCCGTTCCGGCCAGGACCGCGAGGGTGACCACACCACCGCTTGAGCACGCGAGGGGGCTGTCGCTTCGGCTGACGGGCGGTTCTGACACGCGTGCCGTCAGGCGATGAGCGTGAGCCGTCCGGCCCGATGACGACCAGCAGCACGGTGAACACCCTTGCCTCTGTCCGGCGGGGCCGACGCTATCGGCGGCCCCGCCGGACAGACGCCACACGGCCCGGACCTCCGCCGCCCGCCATGCACACCTTTTCTTCCACATGTCCGAATCCGGCATCGCCGGGACCGAACTTTCCGTACCCCCTGGAGCACACCATGGACGCGAGTGAGGAGGCCGCACGCGGCCTGAGCGACATCGAGAACTTCCTCTACAGAGAGGCCCATCTGAAGGCAGCACATCGGCGTGTGGCGGCTTTCACCGCACGGATGCCCGAACTCACCGAGGAGCAGACATCGGACATCGAACGGTGGTACGTCGGAGAGCAGATGTACATGGCCGAGATGGTGACCCAGCACATCGCCGACAGTGTCACTGCGACGGAGACGCGGTACCGGACCCGTCTGACGCGATGGCGTCGCGGAACACTGGCCGCGATGAGCCTGCTCAGCGCGGCCATGATGAGCCTGTGCATCGCTCTCATCCTGAGCAGGAGCGTTTGACCCGCGAGGTCGCCGTCGGCGTGCCCGACCAGCGGCTTGCGCGCCACACCGCTCGAGGAACGGCGATGTCTCAGCGCGCCCTCCGAGTACACGAGCGTGTTCTGATGATTGCTGGTGGTTACCCTACTGCCCTCGGGTACGTGTCGGAGGAGCACCAATGCCGCCGCCGACAAAAGACTCCCGCACGGCGCTCGCGCGCTAGGAACGTTTGGCGCGGTAGAGGCCTCGGCCGGTCCGCTGGATACGGGACGTACCGACCAGGCGATCGAGGGTACTGCGGACCGCGTTGATGGTTCCGCTGTCGGAGTCACGACCCAGCGCCGTGGCGACATCACGGGCCCGCACGTCGGCGTCGCCGACTGTGCCGAAGTACTCCATGATCTGCTCGGTGAGCTTGCCGTATTTCTTCTGACCGTCCGTGTCGGTGCCGGCGGGAACAGTGCGCTCCTCGTCATTGCCGCTCTTCGGCTTCTGTGCCAGGGACGCGGACTCAGCGGTGGCCTCCGCCGACCTGGGGGAGGCTACGTTCTTCTCCGGGGTGGTGGGCAGCGCAGCCTGGCCCACCTCGGCAATCCCGGCACCGGTGGTGCCCGCCGAGGTCACCGCGGCAGCCGGGTTGCCCATCACGGCCTGAAGGGCACGGAGGGCCCGCTGCACCGAGCTGAGATGCGCCACGACCGCAGCCAGTTCCCTTTCCAGCGCCTGCTTCTGGATCTGCAGGCGGGCCAGGTCCTCTTGAAGGCTCTCGGCGGTGATCTCGATGTCGTGTGCCGCGCGAGTTACGGAGACCATGTGTTCCTCTCGTCCTCTACCCGTTCTGTCGCTCCCCGGCTCGCCTGCTGCGCCAGCCGGCCTGAACGCGAGAGTGGGTCCACTTCACATCATATGCAGTGGGCACTGGGAATGGAGAGGCATCAGAACGGCCCAACGGCCTCACAAATGTTCACCCTGCCTGCGCTGAGGACGGTTCGGTGCGCCCTGAGCGACGTCGTACTGATGATTGCCGCTGTTCGCGGAAGATGCAGCGGGAGTGAAAGTACATGGTTGTCAGTCAACTGATGGTTTGCCCGTCCTGTCGCCGGACGGTCCGCAGCGTTCCTCGGTGCCCTCAGCTCCGGCTGGAGTGTGGGACATGGTGTGCAGTCGCCGCAGCGCGTCGCCGATTGCCTCGATGCGCGCGTCGACGGTGTCGATCGCCTCTTGAATCATGCGCATACGGGCCTCGAGGAGGGCGGCCTCGGCTGCCAGAGACGCACTGGCCGCGGCAGGATCGGGGTGCTTGTCCGGGTCTCGTGCCATTATGTGTCTTTCTGCGGCTTCAGCCGGTTTTCGTACCAACCAGTGGGTGTGCGGGGCAGCAGAGCATCGGCAGGGCCGCCCGTACGGTGCCGCAGTCGCCCGCGGTCGGTACCGCGAACAGGCCGGCGCCGCCGCATCAGTACCCCCTGCATCGGGCGTGCCCAGAGGTACGCCGGACGGGACACACAGGATGCAGTGTGTCGACAGAGCTCGACGACGGCCGGGACCTGAAAGGACGGATGCCCTGATGCCGGCCCCGCCGGCCGGGGAAAGCGGGGCCATTCGACGCGTGGACGCATCGGTGGTCCCTGGCTTCTGAGGCCATACGTGCTCCCTTCCTCGCTGCGAGAGCTTGCGCGAGTGGCCGCACAAGTCACATCCGCATTGACCGAGTAACTGAGAGAGCTGTGACAGACGCGGGCGACGGACGCTGTCTGCCTTGCGGGGCCGGCCCGTCGCGCCTGAGATCGCCTACAGCCAGGGCACCGGGGCATTGCGCCAGGCGGCCACGGGGTGGATCAGCCGCTCGTCCCCGGCGGTGCCCCGCCCTGCCTGCTGCAGTCACCCGTCGCTCGGCACGGGGCCGAGAGCGGCTGTGAAGCGGGAACGCGAATCGAGGAACGCAGTGATCTTGCTCGGGTTGAATACCCACATCACCTTGTGGACGCCTTCCTCCGAGGCGGCCATCGTCAGGATGGTGCTGGGCACACCACGGTGGTAGAGCATCACGCCGGCGCGGCCGTTGACCTCGACGAATAGGAGATCCGCGGTACCCCAGAACCATGGAGCGGCGGTCGACAGATTGGCCACCCTTGCACGACCCAGAACCGGTTTGCGCGCGGCTCCCCGGATTCCGTTGCCGTCGGACAAACTGACGGCATCCGGGGTGAGAAGGGCTTCCAGCGCCGCCACATTCCCGGTTTGAGCCGCTGAGACGAAGGTATGCAGCAGGCGGCGGTGCTCCGTCGTGTCAACGCTCTCCCGCTGCTCGGCCGTCAGATGCTTGCGTGCACGGCTCACTATCTTGCGCACGTTGACGAGGCTGAGCTTCAGGATCTCGGCGATCTCGGGGTAGCTGTAATCGAACGCCTCGCGGAGTATGTAGCAGGCGCGCTCAGTGGGGTTCAGCCTCTCCAGCACCAGCAGCAGGGCCAGTTCCAGAGCCTCTGCGCGCTGCGCCCCCACCTCCGGGTCCGAGCTCGTGTCGATGGGTTCGGGCAACCACGGCCCGATGTAGGTCTCCCGACGCAGACGCGCGGATTGCGCGACGTTGATGGCCAAGCGGGTCGTGGCGCTCGACAGGAAGGCCACCGGGCTCACCACGGCGGAGCGGTCGGTCTTCTGCCATCGAAGCCAGACTTCCTGGACCACGTCCTCGGCCTCGACCACGCTGCCGAGTACGCGGTACGCGATTCCGAAGAGACGCGGCCGGTGCTGCACAAAGACGGAAGCAGCCTCACCGAGGGTACTTGTCGTGGGGGAAGGCTCGAGATGCATGATCCTGCGGCCTTCGTCTCTGCGGTCGTGGCTGTCTGAAGGTGGGGTCATGCTGGTACTGCGTTCACGAGGGGTGGCGTCGACGAGCGGTCCTCGGACGCATTTCTCGAGCCCGGTGTCCTGCAGGGTGAGAGGCGCTGCGTGGCCAGCTCCGGCATTGCAGGAACTGCGGTCACTGCGAGTCACGGCTGCTCCAATTGCATGTGTTCCAGAGGCCGAGACCGGCCCCGTTCATGTGTCAGGACCTGAGCAGAGGGACGTCACCGCCTGCCGTAGGTGGAGGCAGCCTCATTTGCAGGCACACCGTGTTTTCACGGACCCGCGGCTTGACCGTCTGATCAAGCAAACTTCTGAGCAAGAGTGCCTCATACAGGTAACGACGCCCGTATGGCCCTCAGGTCAAGGCTGTGGAACCGTTCCCAACAGTGTCATTAGAACACTGTCACACCGTTGACCGGTGGGTGGGTCGGCCTACGGTGCCGATGAGACCTGAGGGCGCCCCCGTATCGGCGCTGTCATGGCGGCGTGGCGCCGGTCGGCAGGGCTATGCGGAGCTGGGGTCCGGGAGCGGGGGCCGGTTCCAGGAGTGCAGCTTGTCGGGGTTGAGGACGACCCAGATTTGCGCGACTCGACGGTCGGCGATGCCGAGGGTGATGACGGCGGCAACCTGGTGGTTGTAGCGGGCGACGAGGCCGGTTCGGCCGTTGACGGAATGCGTGGACAAGCTGGTGCGCAGGGGGCGCGCCAGCAGCGTCAGCATGCTGTCGGCGACCTGCCGACTGCCCCGTACCGCCTTGCTCGCTGCCCGGACCTTGCCGCCGCCGTCGAACCAGGCCGTGACGTCCGGGGACAGCAACGGCGCCAGCAGTTCGGCTTCCCCGCTCACGCAGGCCTGCCGGAAGGCGCGGGTGAGGATGTCGTGCTCCTTCGGTGTCGTGGGTCGTGAACGCTGAATCCGAAGGTGACGGCGTGCCCGATCGATGAGTTCGGCGTACTCCGGTTCTGTGCGTCCCACGATGTCGGCGACCGTGTCCGGACTCATCCCGAAGACGTCATCAAGCACGAACGCCGCCCGTTCGGCCGGCGGCAGGGAGTCCAGCGCGTCCAGAACGACCGGGCCGACCTCCTCCTCCCGTGTGGCAGGGGGAGGCTCGGTCCCCTGGAGGTCAGGGACCGTTGCCGGGAAGCCGGAGCTATCGGCCCAGTCAGGCAGGACAAGCCGGTCCAGACAGATTTCGCCCGCGGTCTTCGCAAGCCAGGACCTGGGAGAGGTGATCCGCTTGTGCACCCCATCCGGCAGCCGGTACCAGCGGCGGTAGGTGTCGTCGACAACGCTCTCCGCCTCGCTGGGGCTGCCCAGCATCCAGTAGGCGACTTCGAGCAGATACCGACGCTCCTCGAGCAACTCCGCGATCGGCGCCACGTCAGTATGGTCCATACCGCATCTTCCCCCTCGCACGACATCACTCGACGGAGCCACACATATCGGCCCAGTCGACGTCCAGGAAGGCTTCAGCGACACCGACGACCTGGCGGTGCGCCACCCACGAATTGCCCGGGCGCCCGGTACGGGGGCCGCAGTAGCCGACGGCTGAATCCTTGAGCACGACACACCTCACCCATTTTGTCGGCTCAATTCTTTAGACCGAGTACGCACTGAACCTGTGACATGGGTCTCCGCACACGATCACGGGGACGCGGGCGCCGTCATTACGCCCAGGCCCACCGAGCTGCGCGGGTGCGAAGGGCTCCGGCGCTCAACGATGCCCGCAGGGGCCCGCACACGCCTCCTGCGTGTCACACATGTGCCGGTTGTCCGGTCTCACGTGACGGCCCTGTCACCTCTTCGCAGAGATGAGAAAGCCCGTGATCAAGTTCGGCCTCTCCCGCCGACTTTCGAACCCAGAAAGGTCCCCTCCCCATGGCGATTGCACAAGGTGACTACGCGACGTACTGGCGCGAACGGGCGGCTTGCCTGCGCATGGACCCTGATCTTTTCTTCCCCGTGGGAAACAGCGGCCCGACGCTCAAACATATCGAGGAAGCCAAGGCCGTCTGCGGGCGCTGCCCTGTCGTAGAGCAGTGCCTCGCCTGCGCCATGGAGTTGGGGCAGGTGGACGGCATCTGGGGCGGCACCACGGCGAGCGAACGCCGGGCGATGTATCGGCGTGCGGGCCGCCGAGAGAAGGAGACGGTCACCACAGTGGCGTGAGAGACCGAGTACACCACCCGGCCGGCCTGAGAACGACACAGCTGCACCGGGCCTGCGCCCGCACACTCAAGGAGGAACCGTGGCCGGGAGCGTCCTGGAACGCACCCCCCGGCGGCGCGAACTTCGCAGCCAGACTCGACGAATTGCGCTGGGCCGCACTCGTGGACGCAATGGAACGGATCCACGATCACCGCGCGCATCCTGCCTATGGCCAGCCCCGACTGTATATTCGCCAACTCTTCGGGCGCGGCCGTCATACCCGCCCGGAGCCTGCACCGAGTGCTGGAGGTCGCTCTTGAATACGAAAGTCAAGACTCCCTTTTCATGAAGGAGACCCAGACCGAGGAAGTGCCCTTCTGGGGATCTGCGGAGTCGAACGCATTCCTTGTGGGTGATCTATGAATGGTGGTTGCGGCATGAGTGGCGGGAATCGGGAAAAAGAAGCGCACCGAGGCGGCAAGGGGGAAATAATTGCCGAATGGGTCGACGGGCGCCTGGGTGGGTACAGTTCAGTCAGAGCAAAGGCACGAAAAGCCTTTCCTGACCACTGGTCGTTCATGCTCGGCGAGATCTGTCTATACAGCTTCATCGTCATCGTCGTCACGGGCGTGTATCTGTCACTGTACTTCCATCCGTCGATGAATGCAGTGGAGTACAACGGCGGTTATGTGCCGCTGCAGGGCCGGGTGGTTTCGGATGCATTCAATTCGACCATGCACATCTCCTTCGATGTGCGTGGCGGGCTGCTGATCCGTCAGGCCCATCACTGGGCAGCGTTGGTCTTCGTTGCCGCTCTATTCGCCCACATGATGCGTATATTCTTCACCGGAGCCTTCCGTAAACCCCGTGAGCTCAACTGGGTCTTCGGATTCCTGCTGCTCGTCCTCGGGCTGTTCGCAGGACTGACGGGATACGACCTTCCGGATGACCTTCTTTCCGGAACCGGACTCGCAGTCGTGAACGGAACAATCCTCTCCATTCCGATTGTCGGAACCTACTTCTCGATGTTCCTCTTCGGTGGCGAGTTCCCGGGGGGTGATCTGGTGGCACGTTTCAACACGATCCATGTTCTGCTCATCCCTGCCCTCATGGTGGGACTGCTCGCCGCCCATCTGTTCCTGGTCTTCTATCACAAGCACACGCAGTATCCAGGCCCGGGACGGACCAACGAGAATGTTGTGGGCCTGCCGCTCAAGGTGCACGCCGTGAAGTCCGCAGGATTTTTCTTCCTGGTCGCCGGCGGCATCTTCGTCATCGCTGCGGTTGCACAGATCAACCCCATCTGGCTGTACGGCCCCTATCGTGCCGACCAGGTCTCGGCCGGATCGCAGCCCGACTGGTACATGGGCGTAGCGGACGGGCTGCTGCGGGTCATGCCCGGCTGGGAAGTCGACTTCTGGGGCCACACCCTGGCTCTGGACAACCTGATCCCGCTGGTGGTGGGCGTCGGCCTCTTCTTTGTCATGGGCGCATACCCGTTCATCGAGTCCTGGGTGACCGATGACGACCGTGATCAGAACATCCTCGATCGACCACGTAACCGCCCAGTGCGAACGGGGCTTGGTGTCGCTTGGCTCAGTTTCTTTCTCGTGGCCCTGATCGGTGCCGCGAACGACATCATTGCCACTCGGTTCGGTGTCGCGGTCGAATCAGTGTCGTGGGCGGTTCGCATCGGGCTCTTCGTTGTGCCTCCCACTGCTTTTGCCGTGGCCAAGCGCTTTGCTCTCGGTCTCCAGCGCCGAGACCGCGACAAGGTGCTGCACGGCCGCGAAACGGGCATCATCAAGCGGTTGCCGAACGGCGAGTTCATCGAGGTGCACGAACCGCTGAGCCGAGAAAAGCTCCACGCCCTTACCCAGTACGAGCAATACAAACCGATCACCCCCGAACCTTCAGGTGACGCGAGCGGCCCGGATACGGGATCTGGTCTTGCTCGGCGCCTGCGCGCCAGGCTCAGCCGGGGCTTCTACGGCGAAGACGCGCAGATCACCAAACCGACGGCGGTGGAGTACAAGGAGATCACCAGCAAGCATTGACGCACACCCGTGGGTGCAGCGGTGGATCCGTGCAGTCTCGGCACGAACACCGTTGTCCACGCGTACGCACCTTGCGCTCTTCCCGACGGTACTTCCTGACCTCGCCGAAGCCCTCCCGCGGCGCGCTCCGCGAGCGGGAAATGGTGGCGCCTGCTTTTTCTTGGCATGTGTCACATCTTCAGTCAATGCCCTGTCATACAGGTGAAAGCAGGAAAAGCCTGCCGATCCAAGGAGTGCAGTGATGACCGAGCCCGTACTCGAACCTGCAGCGCAGGCGTTCGAGGACGCGACGGCCAACCCGCCTTTTCTGTACGAGGTCGGTCCGGAGGGTGCCCGGAAGGTCCTTGACGACCTGCAGGCGGCACCGGTGGAGAAGGCGGAAGTGGAGGAGAAGTGGGTCACGGTGCCTGCCGAGGTGGGAGACGTGCGGGTACGCATCGTGAAACCTGTCGGCAGCGACAGCCCGCTGCCGGTCGTCCTGTATATGCACGGTGGCGACTGGGTCATCGGCAACGCCGGCACCCATGACCGTCTCGTGCGGGAGCTGGCCGTCGGAGCGAATGCAGCCGTCGTGTTCGTCGAGTACGACCGTTCTCCGGAGGCCACATACCCGGTAGCCATCGAGCAGGGATACGCGACTGCTCGGTGGATCACCACGAACGGCGCCGAGGAAGGTCTGGACACCTCCCGCCTGGCTGTTGCCGGCGACTCCGTCGGCGGCAACATGGCCGCGGCACTGACGCTCATGGCCAAGCGGCGCGGTGACGTCACTTTCATCCACCAGTCGCTGTACTACCCCGTCACGGACGCGGCCCAGGACACCGAGAGCTACCGGGAATTCGCGGACGGGCCCTTCCTCACGGCCAAGGCCATGGCTGGTTCTGGGACTGCTACACCACTGGCCCTGTCCAGGAGGCGGAGATCACCGCCTCGCCGCTGCGGGCGAGCCTGGAGGAGTTGCAGGGGCTGCCGCCCGCGCTCGTCATCGTCGACGGTTACGACGTGCTGCGGGACGAGGGCGAGGCGTACGCCCGTAAGCTGCCCCAAGCCGGCGTTCCCACCACGAGCATCCGTATCAACGGCACCCTGCACGACTTCATGATGCTCAACCCCCTCAGGTCCACGCAGGCCTCAACCGCAGCGATCGAGCAGGCGGTTCACACCCTGCTCACCGTTCTGCGTGACAACTGAGAGTTCGACGCAACCACCTGAGAGATCGGGCACCGAGGCTGCTCCCAGCCGCCGGCAACGGGGCCTCGTGAAACTCATCGGCTCCCCGGCAGGCCCCGAATACCTTCCCGCTTGCCGACTCCGGCCCCTCTCTTCGTACATGCGACAGCGTCGGCCGTATCCGTGCGTCCGGACACGGCGGAGACGTCTGCCTCGAAAGGGTCCTTCATGAACCGTCGACTGCTCTACCGACGTGCCCGCACTCCGCTCTCCCTCTTGGTCACGGTCACGGTCGCCGCCGGTCTTTTCGCCGCCTCGATCCGTCCGGCCGGCGCCGGCGAGCACGCTGTCTCGCAGCAGAGCAAGCCGACCGTTGCGCGCGTACACGGCGCGTTCGCCGACTCCACCGGCTGCAACGGCGTTGTCAAGAAGCTGAAGCGCGAGGGCTATCCGGTGCTGGCGGAGGCAAGTCCGTTGCGCGGGCTCAGGATCGACGCCGCTTACCTCAAGGATCTCCTCGCGAGCATCGGCGGCCCGGTTGTGCTCGCCGTGCATTTCTACGGCGGAGCGGTCATCGGCAACGCCGGCTACGGCGCCGGCAATGTCAAAACGGCCGTCTACATCGACGCGTTCATCCCGGACAAGGGGGCGAGCGCGCCGACCCTCGCGGACACGTTCCCGGGAAGCACCCTCGGCGATGCTCTGCGCCCAGTTCCGATCTCCCTGTTGGACGGCTCCAACGGGACTGACTTCTAGATCGACCAGAGCAAGTTCAACCACCGGCTCGCCGCAGATGTCCCCTCCGAGGCCGAGGGACGTCCGCTTGCACCAGGAGCGTCCATGTCACCTGCCCATCTGGGGCTACCTCGTGGACACGGACATGGCTCACGGAAGAGGTGAGCGAGTCCGAGATGACCGGCCGCATGCGGGCCAGGAGAACGTCAGCGCGGGTCTGACCAGTCGGGCACGGGTCGGCGTCGGGATCGCGAGGAGGCGTGGACGACCGAGTGCACAAGCCCAGCCGTGCGCGGCCGAGACAGCGGCAGAGAACGGGTCAGAGTGCGACGGCCGATGGCATCGCAAACACCCCTGGACCTTGATGCGGCCTCGGCTCGGCCCCACCACGGGCCACTGGCATGGATGGATGCGCCTCAGCCTGCCGCTTCGGAGTCCGACCGACGGCTGGGTCGCGCGCCTGCCGACCGCTCAACCGACGGTGGACCGGTGCGGCGCGGAGGAGACGATTCTCATCCGTTCGTTGAGGTTCTCGAGCTCTTGGCGAAGCTCGTCGGCCCGGGCCTGAAGCGCGGTGGCTTCGGCGGTCAACGACGCGACTGTGGCCGCGATGTCGAAGTGGTTGTCAGCGGTTTGGGTCATGGTGTGTCCTTCAACGGCAACGGTCGTGAGGAACGGGGCTGCGCCCGCTGGGGAGCACTGCCGGTGTACGCGACATGGGCATGGCCTCCGCCGGTTCAGGCGGCTTCCGCCTGCTGTACCTGTACAGCGGAGATGTCGAGGGTCAGCTTCACCTTGTCGCTGATCAGGGATCCGCCTGGCGCCATGGCCGGGTTTTCGTCAAGCCCCCAGTGGGAGCCTTGCAGAGTGGCCCTGGCCTTGAAGCCGACCCGATGGCGACCGCGGGCGTCCTGGTGAGCTCCGCCGAACTCGAGGTCGACGTGAACAGGCAGCTCGAGGCCCTTGATCCGGAGGTGTCCCGCCACGCGGACGTGGTCGTCCCCTGCATCGAGGAGTCCGGTGGAGCGGAAGGTCAGGAGGGGGAACGTCGCCGCATCGAGGAAGTCCGGTCCGGTGACATGCGCTTCCCCCTCGGGAGACCCTGTGTGGAAGCTGCCGGTCTGGACACTGAGGTGGACCGCGGATCGGGTGGGACGTGATCCGTCGAGCCTGAGGATCCCCTCGAAGGTGGTGAACTTTCCGCGCAGGCCGGTGCGTTGGGCGGAGAAACCGACCGTGCTGTGGACCGGGTCGACGAGGTAGACACCGGCCGGGTCGTCATAGGGGCGTGTGCGAAAAAGAGTGGATTTCCCGCGGTTGGACATGATGAACGGTTCCTCCGTCCGTGGATTGAGCAAGGCGCACATTCCGGCACACAACGGCCGTCAGCCGGATTCAGGGATGCCAGTCGAGCGAAGTGGTGCCTGCCGCACGTTCCGAAGCCCGGCCCTGAAGCGGGCGCGCCTGGGTGGCCCCGTTCGTCGTAGGGGCCACCCAGGCGCAGGGCCGCTGCGCGGCCCAGTGGGCGAACCGTCTCTCTCGGTGCTGCGGGAGACGAGCTGCTCACCGGTCGTGAGCACATCGGCTGCACCAGAAATGACAGGGCGGCGGCACTGCTTGTGACAGAGGTTCGCAGGAATCGGAAAAAGCGAGCGAGGCTATTCGGCGAGTTTTCCGTCCGTGGAGACCTCCTCCATGAGAGTGGAAATCTCCTCCGGGATGGGGGCAATACTCTCGTGGGTGATGCCGGTCGCCGGGGACCACACGAGGTTGACGTGCAGTGCGGGGTCCAGGGCGGGGTAGTCGCTGCGGTTGTGGCAGCCGCGGGTCTCGCGGCGCTCCAGTGCTGCTTCGAGGGTGGCCCGCGCTGCCAGGGCGGCGGATTTGAGATCGAAGGCGTGGGCGAGGTCCTGGTAGCCGGCGATGTCGGGGTGGACGCCGACGTCCTGCATCCTCTTCTCGATCGCGGTGAGCTCGGCCAGTCCGGTGCGCAGGCCCTCTTCGTCGCGTACGACTCCGGCATGCTCGGTCATGGTGTTGCGGATGGCGCGCTGCAGGGCGCGGACGTTTTCCGGTCCGTCGGCGGCGAGAAGGTCGTTGATCTCGGCACGGGCCTGTGCCACAGCCGTGGCCGAGCGCGGCTGACCGGTCAGCGACTGTGAGTAGGCGGCGGCTGCCTGGCCGGTGATGCGGCCGAAGACGAGCAGTTCGATGAGGCTGTTGCCGCCGAGGCGGTTGGCGCCGTGCAGGCCGCTGGAGGCCTCGCCGATGGCGTACAGGCCGCGCACGTCAGTGCTGTGGTCCTCAGGTCGTACCCACACCCCGCCCATGGAGTAGTGCGCGGTGGGTGCGACCTCGATCGGCTCGCGGGTGATGTCCAGCATCTGCAGGTCCAGCAGGGTCTGGTAGACCCGGGGAAGCCGGTTCATGATCGTCTGCCGGGGCAGGTGGGAGACATCGAGCCACACGCCCCCCTTGGGGGTGCCGCGGCCTTCCTTGATCTCGGTGTAGGAGGCCAGGGCCACGCGGTCGCGGGTGGACAGTTCCATCCGCTCGGGGTCGTAGCGGGTCATGAAGCGTTCCCCGAGCTCGTTGCGCAGGATGCCTCCCTCGCCGCGTGCTGCCTCGCTGACCAGGGTGCCGGCCGCGTTCTCCGGCTCGATAATCCCGGAGGGGTGGAACTGGACCAGTTCGGGGTCGCGCAGACGCGCTCCGGCCTCCACGGCCAGGCGGAAGGAGTCTCCGGTGTTCTCGTCGCGCCGCGAGGAGGTACGCCGCCAGATCCGGGTGTGGCCGCCCGCGGCGAGAATGACCGCGTCCGCGTGGATCAGGTAGGGGGTGCCGTGGGCGAGGTCGAAGCCGTACGCGCCGAACACGGCGCCGTCGTGCACCAGGAGCCGGGTGATGTAGACACCGTCCAGGACGGGGATATCCAGCTGCTGCGCGCGCCGGATGAGGGTGCGCTGGATCTCCAGACCGGTGTAGTCACCGGCGAAGGCGGTGCGCCGGTACTTGTGCGCGCCGAAGAAACGCTGGGAGATCCGCCCGTCGGCTTCCCTGGCGAAGTTCATGCCGTAGCGTTCCAGGTCGTCTATGCCCCGGGCAGCGCCCTGGGTGACGATCTGCACGGTGCGGGGGTCAGCCAGGAGATAGCTCTCCTTGAGGGTGTCGGCCGCGTGCTGCTGCCAGCTGTCCTCGGGATCCATGGTGGCCAGGGCCGCGTTGATGCCTCCCGCGGCCAGTGCCGTGTGGGCGTCGTCCTTGGGGCGCTTGCCGACTGCGAGGACGTCGACACCGGACTCGGCCAGCTCGATCGCGGCGCGCAAACCGGCACCCCCGGTGCCGATCACCAGCACCATGGTGGAAAGACGTCGTTCAGTGATTGCCACGGTCCACTCCGATCGTTGTGATTGTCACTGATTAGGACAAAGCTGTCCCGGCATCTGTGACACCTTTAGCCGTCGGCAGGGCCTGTGACGTGGGGCATCAGCTCTCGACGCGGGCGAGAGACGGTATGCACCCACAACGCTCCCGCCCGGGCCGCGGCGTCACGGCAGGAGGCTCTCCAGGGGGACGTCCGGGTCGGACAGGCGTGCGTCGTCGACGTCCTTCCCAGAGGTGATGAGGGAGCGGATCGGTTCGACGACGTCCCACACGTTGACGTTCATGCCTGCCAGGACGCGGTTCCCCGCCATCCAGAAGGCGATGAAGCGCCGTTCGGAGGGGTCACCGCGGAAGACGACACGGTCGTAGCCACCCGGTTCCGCGTAGCCGACGTACTCCATTCCGAGGTCGTACTGATCCGTGTAGAAGTACGGCAGCCTGTTGTACACGGCTTCCTTGCCGAGCATGCCGAGCGCCGCCACCTCCGGCTGGTTCAGGGCGTTGGCCCAGTGCTCGACCCTGAGGTGGCGGCCGAGCAGTGGGTGGTAGGCGTTGGCGACGTCGCCCGCGGCGTAGATGTCGGCCACCGAGGTCTGCAGGCGCTCGTCGGTGACGATGCCGTTGAGCACGTCCAGGCCGGCTTCCTCGGCGAGTTGGACGTTGGGCGTGATGCCGATGCCCACGACCACGGCGTCCGCCGCCAGGTGCCTGCCGTCGGCGAGCCGTACCCCGTCCACACGGCCGTCCGTTCCGGTGAGGGACTCCGTCTGCACCCCGGTGAGCAGGTCCACGCCGTGGTCGGCATGCAGCGCCGCGAACACCCCGGCCGTCTCACGCCCGAGCACCTTCAGCAGGGGAAGTTCCCCATGCTCGAGCACGGTCACCTCGGCGCCGGCCGTCCGGGCGGCTGCGGCGGTCTCGAGGCCGATCCATCCGCCACCGATCACGACGATCTTCGCCCCCGCCCTGAAGGCGGACTTCAGGCGTTCACTGTCTCCCACACGCCGCAGATACAGCACGTTGTCGAGGTCGGCCCCCGGGAGGGACAGCCGGCGCGGGGACGAACCGGTGGCGAGAAGCAGCTTGTCGTACGGCACCTGACGGCCGTCGTCCAGTTCCACCGTCCGCACCCCCGGGTCGACCGCGCGCGCCCGCGTGCCCAGCAGCAGGTCGACATCGTGCTCCCGGTACCAGTCGTCGGTATGCACGTAGATCGCGTCACGTTCCTCGTTGCCCAGCAGATAGCCCTTGGAGAGCGGCGGCCGCTCGTACGGCCTCTCACGCTCGTCGCCGATGATGACGAGCGGGCCGCTATGGCCGTGCTTGCGCAGTGCCTCCGCCGCTTTGCCCGCGGCCAGACCGCCACCGACGATCACGAAAGTATTCATGTGGTTCCTCATCTCGGCCGGCGCACGTCGCGAGTCATGTTGGGTCGGTCACCCATCAGACCGCTCAGCTCATGATCGTGTGACACCCCCCGGCGAGGGCCGAGACGGACGGCTTCGTCCACCGCGGCGCGCACATCGAGTGACGGCCGACGCTCGGACTTGCCGCTGACAGAAGACCCTTAGGACTCGCGGGACGAGGTCCGGCTGCCACCTCGTGTGCGGGCGAGGCAACAGATACGAGCTGCGACCGGCCGGGACCACGGTTGCCCCAGCGGTACGGACGCCAGGGACGAGCCACGGCCGTCACAACATCATGTGCTTCCCGGTCATACCTCAAGCCGATGGTCGCCCGCATGCGGCCGGCCGGTCACCTGGATCATCGGACGGGAGAGAGGGACATGACGTACGTCATCGCGCAGCCTTGCGTCGACGTCCAGGACAGGGCCTGTCTCATCGAATGCCCGGTGGACTGCATCTACGAAGGCAACCGGACGCTCTACATCAACCCCTCCGAGTGCGTGGACTGCCGGGCGTGCGAGCCCGTCTGCCCGGTCGAGGCCATCTATTCCGAAGAGGACCTCCCGCGGTACTGGGCGCAGTACACCACTATCAACGCGGAGTACTTCCGTACGACTTCGGCACAGCAGGCCGAGCCGTTCGTCGTCGACGACGATCACCGCCTGATCGCCGAGTTGCCGCCGCAGACTTCGCACAAGAAGGACATCGCCGCTTTCAGCATCCGCAAGGAGGAGGCCGCAGACGCCGATCTGTGGTTCCCCTTCTGACGCACACGCGTCCCAGCGGGCGGCGCAGGCAAGGTCATTGCGGTAGCGGCCGGCCGCGCGCGGCGTGGTTCTTGGCCGCAACCGTGGGCACGGTGACGACCGGGACCTCCCGGGTCAGCAGACGTTGCACAGGACAGCGAGCGGCCACGGCCAGCAACTGCTTGATCTGCAAGGCGTCCAAATCGCCGGTCAAGCGAATGTTCTTGATGATCTGCTCGTGCGGATCGAACCGCAGCGCCACATCGACCTGGTCGAGCGGCCAACCGTGCCGCTCCGCTGCGGCCCGAACGGCCATGGAGGTGCATGCCCCCAGCGCGGCCAGGAGCAGTTCTTCGGGCCTGGGACCGGTGTCCGCGCCGGCCGGCTCGTGCGCGTCCGCGGCCAGGGTATGAGGACCGACCTGAATCGAGCGGGCGAGACGCCGGCCTTCACTCACCGACACGAGGCGTGCATTCATCGATCTTCCTCTCGGGCGAGCCACACCGCCGTGTGACCTGTGATCACAAGGGGTGGCGAGCGGTGACGGGATGCGGTTGCCCGTCCCTTTACCGCTACGACAGCAAGGATCTTCCGTATGTGACATGGAAGCTGTCAGACGGCGAGGAGATGCCCGGCCTATTGACGGATCGCCCCAACACGCCACTGCTGACCATGCCAGACCTCATGCGCAGGACGTACCGTGCGCACAACTGCGGAACAGAGGGCCATGCGCGACGAATCCCGGATTATCCGTGCGGGATGACATCGAACACGCCGCGGCCATGCATCGCAGGTGCTCAGTGCACACGCTGTGAAGTCGGTACCACAGGGCGATGCCCGTCGACGAGAAGATCTCCGCCATCCGGCGCCACGCCGCAGTGTCAGATCCACCGCGTGTCCGAGCAGGGAGTCACCACGGTGTGGACCGAGACGCTGCTTCGCGACCGCCGTGCCGGTGCCGCGTCAGAGAACGGCATCGGATGCGCGGAGTGTCGGTCCCCGGCTCGGCCCCGTATACAGCCGCGGAGTGCCACCGTCCCGCACACTCCGCAGCAGGCATCCGTCGCCGGTCAGGGGGCAAGTGTGATGGTGGCCGGTGCTTCCTTCCCGGGCATCCTCGCGTACGGGGACAGAGAACCGGCCTTCTCCAACAGCGGCGCGGCGACGGCGGGATCGATGCCAGGCCACGTGACCACGAGGCCGACGGACACGGCGTAGCCGCCGTCTCCCGGGTCCCGGCCGAACGCCACAGTCGCCTCCACAGAGATCGCGGAGTTGTCGAGCCCGGCCTGTCGCGCCAGCAGGCTCAGCGCCCCGTGGAAGCAGGCCGCACAGCCGGCGGCGTACAACTGCTCGGGATTCGTCCCCCGGCCGTCTCCTCCCAGTTCGGCGGGCATGCGCAGGTCGAGATCCAGGACCCCGTCCGTCGAGCGCGCTCTTCCCGAGGCCCGACCGTGATGCGCTGTCCCCCCGCTCACCGTCACCGTCGTGGTGTAGATGGGGGTGAAGGAATCTCCCTCGAAATCTTTGTCAGTGGACAGATGGGGCAACCGGATCCCCTCGGTCACCGCACGCCTCCCTGGACGCGGCAGTCCACGGCTGGGCGCGGAGCCGGCATCGACGCGGGAGGACCGGCATCCATCGGCCTCTGCGGACCATGCCGCGATCCGGTGCGCGACGCCGGGCCATGGGCACAGGACACCGGACTACCGCCCATGCTGAATGCCATATTTTGTGCCCCTTCGCGTCCTTGAGGATCATGTTTTCGGATAGCTGGTTGACCAAGAAGTCACCCCGGTTGTGACACTCGTCGGAAGGCAGGGGCACGGATCAGCCGCCCGTTCTGGACTACTACCGGGCGAAGGTGCTCCGCGAAGACATCCTCACGGCCGGACCGATGCCGTACAGGAAGAGAACCAGGGGCCCCCGCGACGCGGACCCGCCCCCGCCGAACACGTCCACATCGGCGGAGGCCGAGGTAGTCCCACTCCGTAGCATCGGCCGCTCGCTCAGCCCCACCCGCCGGCACATTTCGAGCGCATTCGACGACGTCCCAGTCGGCTGGACCCGTAGGGCCGGGGCATTGCCCGAAGAGACGGTCGCGGTCGTCGCCGGTGTCGGCGATGACCGCACGCTCAGCGCCACGCGCTACCGGCGATCCCGTATGCCACACCGTCTCCAAGGCACACCTGGTCGGCCAGGCGAATCGAATCACTCGATTATGCGATGTGGTCCGGTCCCTCCGGTCTCACTCTGGGCCAAATAGCCAAGAAGAACATCCGGCTCAAGGGAATCACACACGCTCTTTGAAGCGGGTTTTGGACCGATGGTCGGGCCATGAGCCCACGGTGTGTCCGCCTGAAGCCGGGTGATCCGACAGCAGCCAGCGATATCCCTCCCAGGGGGAGGATGATGCATTCCGAGCCGAACCTCATGACAACTGACCTTGAAGAGGCTGTTTCCGTCTTTGTGCAGCAGCGGCCGCGCCTCTTCGGAATTGCCCGCCGTGTGCTCGGCAGCGCGGTCGAGGCTGAGGACGTGGTGCAGGAGGTGTGGCTGCGTTGGCAGAAGACCGACCGTTCTGCGGTGGTCAGCCCGGTGGCCTTCCTTTCGTGCACGGCGACCCGCTTGGCCATCAACGTCAGGCAGTCGGCGCGCGTGCGTCGGGAGACCTGCATCGGCCCGTGGCTGCCCGAGCCCGTCGACACGAGCTCGGATCCTGAGGCGGATGTGCAGCGCGCGGAGGATTTGCAGCTGGCTCTGGAGCTCGTGCTGGAGAAACTGAACCCCACTGAGCGCGCGGTGTACGTCCTGCGCGAGGCATTCGACTACGCCTACTCCGAGATTGCCGAGATTCTGCAGCTCAGTCTCGTCAATGTGCGCAAGATCGTGAGCCGTGCTCGTAAGCGTCTGTCGGAGGACCAGCGGGAGAGCGTGGACACGACTGAGCATCGTCGTCTTCTGAAGGCTTTCGTCTCAGCGGCTCGAACGGGGGACGTGGCCGTGCTGGAAGCCCTTCTGGCGCCGGATGCCGCCAGTCTGTCCGAGGGCAACGCCATCCGGGGAACTGCTTGTATGCCGACGCAGGACCGTGCGCGCGTGGCCGATCCGGCGACCGACTGCGCACGACCGCCTGCCCACGGTTCTGGCGGGAGGCGGCCCCTGGACTGGTCGCTGCCGTCGGCCGTGCGGGCGTCGTGATCTACCGGGATGCACGCCCAGCACGCTGCTGATGACGTCGGCCTCGGAGGCCGGCGTCCACAAAGTCCATGCACGAGCCCGTCCGTCCGGGACGGTAGGGCGATGACGTCGCCGTCGAGACCTGCATCACACAGCCTTTGGTGTCACACCTCGCCCGGCTGTCCGGTCAGTTGTGTGTATCCGCATCCGGGCTAGGAGGTCCCATGGAATCGCGTCTCAACTACTTCGGTAATCCCCTCGCGGGCAAGGTGCTGAAGCACCTCGCCTCGGCCAGCAAGGTGCTGTCGGACTCGTCGCTGCCGGCCACCATTGCGCATCTGGTGGAGATCCGCGCCAGCCAGATCAACGGCTGCGGCTTCTGCACCGACATGCACACCAAGGAGGCCGCCCACGCCGGGGAGACCTCGGTGCGCCTCAACCTGATCGCGGCCTGGCGGGAGGCGACGGTGTTCACCGACGCCGAGCGCGCCGTGCTGGAGCTGACCGAGCAGGGCACCCGGGTCGCGGATGCGGCCGTTGGGGTCACGGACGAGGTCTGGGCGAACGCCGCGAAGCACTTCGACGAGGACCAGCTTGTCGCGCTGATCTCCCTCATCGCCATCATCAACAGCTACAACCGCATCAACCTCATCAACCAGCAGCCGGCCGGCAGCTACCAGGTCGGCCAGTTCGGCTGAGCCAGGGGGTTCGGCATGGCCGGAGGGTCCGTCTCCGCGTCGCCCCGACCTTCGGCGGGGAGACGGACTTCCGGCGTCAGCCGACTTCACTGATCCCATGCGGCCCGCTGCGTTTGATTCTCAGCGGCGCCGTACTGCGCCTCCTCCGTCGAGTCGCAGTCCTGAAAGTCAGAGATGGAGCGCGGGTCGCCCCGGTACCTCTCCGGATGAGTGACCCGGACGAGTCGGAAAACAGATCGCCCGGCGACGGCCTCAGCGCGGGCGCTCTTGCCGGCAGACCCTGGCATTGTCCCGGGAATCGGCCCCGGCCCCGGCCGTGGGAGTCGCCGTGGGTGCGCGTTCAGCGCAGCGATTGCCGCGGTGCGATGCGTTCTCGATGCCGCGGGATCCGGAATGTGCATGCCGCCGACCGGGAGCAGAGTGGTCTTGGGTCCCTCTGCGTGAGGCATAAGACGCACGGCGTGTCACAGATACGGGCCGTGTTTTGTCTTCACTTTTAAGCAAGTTGGGAGAGTCCGGAGTCGACGAACCCGGGCGACGCCGAATGGGAGGCCGGTACACCGGCCCCGAAGGCGGTGGCCGACGCGGGATCGTTCGTTCCGGGCAGGCTGATGGAGGTGTAGCGCAGTGCACGAGATGGATTCAGTGGACGGTACGGGACCCAAGATGCTGGCGGACGTCAAGCCGCCGTTCATTCCCGAGGGCGCTTCGGGGATGACCGTCTTCGTCGAGTGGCCTCCCGGTCATCCCGGGACTCCACCGCACCGCCACTCGGGGCCGTGCTTCGGCTACGTCACCGAAGGGGAGGTCCGGTGGGAGCTCGAGGGTGAGCCGGAGCGCGTGCTCAAGGCCGGTGACACCTTCTGGGAGCCGGGCGGTGACGTGATCCACTACCAGAACGGCAACGCCCAGTCGGATGCGCCGGCCAAGTACATCGTGTTCATGCTGTGCGCGCCAGGCCAGCCGATGCTCACGCTGGTCGAGGAGGAGGAGCTGGAGAAGCGGGCCCACCTGCGCGCCCCGCGTCCCGCCGCAAACTGACCCGCCGCCTGCTCGTACTGGCCGGTTCCGAACGGAGCTCGTCCGCTCCGTGAAAGGGCGCGATGAGGCATGAGTGCCACTGATGTTGTGCGTGGCATGCTGACAGCGCTGTTCGCGGCGGCGGCCGTCCGCGAGCTGCGGAATGGCGTCCTGTCACGAGGTTCCGGGTGGCGCAGCCGAGTCGACCAATTGCTGCACACCGCCATGGCCTTGGCCATGGCGGTGATGCCGTGGCGCTGGGGCGGCATGCTGTCGGAGGTTTCCCTGACGGCCTTCTTCGCGGCCGCCGCCTTGTGGTTTCCGCTGACGGCTGTCAGCTCCCGCCAGAAACCGAGACCGACCGCAACTGCGCGGCGGTTGCCGTACGCGGCCGGCATGGCCGCGATGGCATGGATGACGCACTCCATGGCGGACCTGTCGCACGAGACCCTGGCTGGCGGTCTCTCGGCGGCGAACCACGCCGCGCATCTCGGTCACATCGCAGGGGAATCGAAGGCCGGCAACGCGGTCACGGGAGTGCTGGCGCTCTACCTCCTTGTGTGCGCTCTTCGGTCGCTCATGCGTGGCATGCCCACGCTGCGCTGGGCGTCGGACACCGTGGCCGCCTCAACCAGCATCAGGGAGTCCTGCGGGCACTTCTGGGACGGATCGATGCCTCTGGGAACGGTCATCATGCTGCTCATGTACCACTGAGCGCCGAATCAGGCTGGTTGGAAGCTAGCCGGGCGCCTGCTCGCCGAGGGTCGATCGCGGGACGCAGGCCCCACCACCGCGCATTCCGTCGTGCTTCAACTCCACGCCACCGGCGACGGCCAGGGCACGGGCGGCCTGAACAACGGCATCCAGACCGGTAGCGCAGAGCCGGTCGACCGTCATACCCGGTGCGGAGGTGGGCAAGCCGACCAGCAGCGCCGCCATGCGGCCGACATCGCGGTTCTCCTCGCCGACGCCGTTGGCGTTGCCGAAGTACACGTCAGCAATGCGCGCGGGGTCCAACAAGACCCTGGGGGCGTGGAGTTCGCGGATGGTGAGTGCGGCCAGGTCGTCGGGGCGTAGGCCAAGGCGCCGTTGTGACGCCTGATCTGCGTGCGCACGGCGTCGATGATGTCCGCGTCCTTCACTTCAGGCCGTCCGCAACGGTCAGTTCGGCGTCACTCTTGGCGAGGCGACCAATTTATCCATCTTTTTACCCTGCCTCTCGGAAATGCCGACCCCGCCGGACGCTCTTTCCGGAAGGCAATGTCACCTACCGGGCCGGGTCTCCGTGTATTTGTGCAGGGTCGGTGGAAATCGTGGAGATCGTTTCCGTCGCAGGCGTGTCCGTAGAATGAGCATCTCGCCCGACTCGGGCATGCTTCCACGGTCCACACCTTGACGTCCCTCCGCATCCCGCAGATGAGTGATGTCGGCCGCGTCTCCGGGGCCACGGTGCCGGTGCCCGTCGCTTGAACAGGGTATTTCCGCGCCGGTTCACCTCATCCCCTGCAGATTCCGTTGACGTGCGCCATTCGACTGCCGAAGCTTTTTTCATAAACAGACGAGCGGCGGGCTGAGGAAATTCTCATGAAGACATTCGTGCATCGGGGGCAGATCACCAAGGTGGTCTTCGGCAGCGGGACGCGCAGTCGTCTCCCCGAAGAGGCCGATGCTCTCGGATGCCGCCGGGTGCTCATCCTGTGCACACCTGGTCAAGTGGACCAGGCAGCGAAGATACGCGACCTGCTGGGTGCCGCAGCCGTGGGGACTTTCGCCGAAGCGGTCCCGCATACCCCGGTCGAGGTCACGGAGAAGGCCCTCGCGTACGCCGGAACCGTGGGAGCGGACTCCGTGCTCGCCATCGGCGGCGGATCGACCGTCGGCCTCGGCAAGGCCATCGCCGCGCGGACCGGACTTCCACAGCTGGCGCTGCCCACCACCTATGCCGGCTCGGAGATGACGCCGATCCTCGGCGAGACCGAAGGCCGCAGGAAGACGACCCGGCGGCTGCCGGAAGTGCTGCTCAAGACAGTGGTGTACGACGTCGACCTGACGCTCACGCTTCCCGCGGCGATATCGGTGGTCAGCGGCATCAACGCGATGGCCCACGCCGTGGAGGCCCTCTACGCCCAGGACCGGGACCCGGTCGCCTTCCTGATGGCCGGTGAAGCACTCGACTCCCTCACCCGATCCCTTCCGGTCATCGTTCAGCATCCGGACGACGGCGAGGCGCGCGCCGATGCCTTGTACGGGGCGTGGCTGGCGGGCACGTGCCTGGGCACGGTGGGCATGGCACTGCATCACAAGGTCTGCCACGTCCTGGGCGGCACATTCGGGCTTCCGCACGCCGAAACCCATGCAGTGGTCCTGCCGCACGTGGTGGCCTACAACGGGCCGGCGGCCCCCGAGGCCATGACACGCATCGCGCAGGCGCTTCCGGGGGACGACGCCGCGAGCGCTCTCTTCGACTTCGCAGGGCGGCTCGGCGCCCCCAGGGCACTGCGTGATCTCGGTATGCCGGAATCGGGGATCGAGCAGGCGGCCGAACTCATCGTTCGGGACGCCTACTGGAATCCGCGACCAGTGGACCGGACGGCCGTTCGAGGCTTCCTGACCCGCGCTTGGGCCGGGGAGACACCGTGGACGTCACCCGGCGACGAACTTCCCCAGTCCGACTCCGTCATCGAACACTCAACCACCACGGGAGCGCGACATGCGTGATCTGACCAGCGACACCATCACCGAGGCTGTGATCGCGACCATGCGGGACACCAAGGACTCCCGCGTCGCGGAGATCCTGGAATCACTGGTGCGGCATCTCCACTCCTTCGTCCGCGAGGTCGGACTGACGGAGGAGGAGTGGGCCCAGGGAGTGGACTTCCTGACCCGTACCGGGCAGAAGTGCACCCCGACGCGCCAGGAGTTCATCCTGCTGTCCGACGTCCTGGGCGTCACCATGCTGGTCGACGCCCTGAGCAATCGACGCCCCGCCGAAGCCACGCAGAACAGCGTCCTGGGCCCCTTCTTCAGGGAGGACAGGCCGCGGTCCGCCGACGCCGCGGACATCTCAGGAGGTCTGCCCGGCACCCCGCTGTTCTTCGAGGGACGGGTCGTGGACCGTGAGGGAGCGCCGGTGGCCGGCGCCGCGGTGGATGTATGGCACAGCGACGCGGAGGGCCATTACGACGTGGATGTGCCCGGCCAGGTGGACCCGGCGATGCGCGCGCTTTTCCGGACCGACGAGACGGGACACTTCAGTTTCCGTTCCATTCGCCCGTCCAGCTACCCGATACCCGGTGACGGTCCGGTCGGCGAACTGATGAGCGCGACCAGCAGGTCGCTCATGCGTCCCGCCCATGTGCACCTGCTGATGGAGGCTGCGGGATTCCAGCGCCTGACCACCATGCTGTTTCCTTCGGACGACCCGTACCTGGACATGGATCCGGTCTTCGGGGTCAAGGAGTCGCTGGTCGAGTCCTTTGATACGTACGGGGCCGAAGCCGGGCCCTACCGCGGGCAGACCGACGTGCCGTACACCCTGCTGCGCCGCACCTTCGTCCTCGAACCCCTCCCCGCGGACTGAGCGTCACTGCCACCGCGCACGCAGTCGAGAAGCGGTCATCCATGAGAAGCAGCGATCCCGGTGAAACGGGTGGTGTCCTGCCCCGGCTGCCCAGTCACGTCATACCCCGACCGAGGCTGGTCCGCAGAATCCACGAGGTGCTGGACCAGCACTCGGTACTCGTCATGGCGGCTTCGGCGGGGTCGGGGAAGACGACCGCCGCGGTCCAGGCGGCGCAAGGGCTGTCCAGCCCCGTCGCCTGGGTGTCGCTCACCGGGATGCCCGGCAACGTCAGTACCTGTGCGGGTGATTCCGGTGCCGACGAGCTGACGCTGACGCGCCTTGTCGAGGCAGCCGTCGTGCCCCATGTGCCGACCGCGGCGACCGCACTGACCGGCGCACTGGCGCGAGGGCTGCCGGCGTCGGAGGTGGGTGCCCTGCTCGCCAGGAAGCTGGCCGGCACCGATCTGGTGCTGGTGCTGGACCGCGTGGAGACGATCGGTGGGAGCGCCGGTGCGGCGGGGCTGCTCGCCGCACTGGCCGGCAGTCTGCCGGAAGGGCCGCGGCTGGTACTGATCTCCCGAGTGAATCTGCCCCAAGGCCTCGGAGGTCTCGGCGATGTCCATCGCGTCGCCTTCCTCGAGGACGGGGACCTGGCCTTCGGCGTGCCTGAGGCCGCCGAAGCCCTGCACGCCATCGGCCGCAGCGACGACGCCTGCCAACTGGTTGATGCGATGCGCGGCTGGGTCACCGGCGTCCTGTACGACTGGTGGGGTGTCGATCCCGCAGCCTCCGCCGTGCAGCACGATCGCCTCGCGGCCGAACTGCTGACCCAGCTCATGCCCGCGGAGGCGTCGCTGCTCGTCCGCACGAGCCTGCTCGACGACGGCGTGACGGCCGAGCAGGCGAACGCCCTCGGACTGGCATCGCCGGACCGGACGATGGCCGCCCTCCGCAGCCGACGGCTGCCGCTCACCTGGTCCTCCGACGGCAACCGTATGGTCGCCCTGCCGCGGTTCCGCCACTATCTCCAACGCGAGATCGGACGCCTGGACGACGACAGCCTGCGTGCGTTGCGACGGGGGTACGCCTCGCTGCTCCAGGGCAGAGGGCGCCACGAGGATGCCGTGGACGAGCTGCTCATGAGCGGCGACACCGACTCCGCCCGACGAGCCGCAGAACGCGCCCTGCCGGATGTACTCGGCCGACTCGACCTGGCGACTGCCGAGAGCTGGCTCGACCGCATGCGCCCGGCGCCCACGCCGAGTTTGGCCTCAGCCGTGCTCCGCGTCGCCTTCGGGCTCGAACAGTGCTGGCGGGGCGTGCAATTGGCCGACCACCACGGTCGTGCATGGTGGGGCAAGCTCGCTCAAGAGCCAGGCGGAGCCGAGGACTTGGCCCTGCTGGTGTGGTGCTTCTGGCACGTGGGGCGGATCGACGAGGCGCGCGAGATCCTGCACGTCGCGCCTCCCGGGCCCCCTCGCGACATCGCGGCGGCCGTGCTGGCTCTGGCGGACAACAGCGCAGCCCAGCTTGCCCCGGACCTTGTCGACCGTGTCGCGGGGCCCCTTGAGGCCATGGTGATGCGCGTCGCCTACATGGCCGGGCAACTGCGCGAACTGCAGGACGGCTCGTCCGGCGCTTGGCGGAGAGTAGGCGGGACGCCATGGGCGGTCGCCGCCCTGCGCGCCGAGGGACGTATCTCCCAGGCCAAAGCGGCATACACGGCGGTCGGCGACGGACCGCGCCCCGTCTGGCTGGGCGCGATCGAGGCCCCGGAGCTGATGGCGGATCTCGGGTGCCGGGACGAGGCCTGGACCGCACTACTGGTCGGGCGGGAGCAGATCGCCTCGACCGGGTCCCGCGTGTACGAGATCCTCAGCCTGCTCCTTGAGGCGAAACTGGCCCTGCGCCTGGATCACGACCTGCCGCGAGCGGCGCGAGCGCTCGCCGAGGCGGAGCGCAGGGGGTGCGCGCGCTACGCGCTCACCGCGGAACTGGCGGGCATCTGGCGGGGATTGGAACTACTGCTGGCCGGTCGCAACGACGACGCCGTACCCCACCTCACCACGGCGGTCTCCGCAATGCGCACGAGTGGCAGACGACTGGAACTTCCGACGGCTGCCGTCTACTTGAGCGAGGCCCTGTGGCGCACCGGCGATGAGGACGGTGCGGATGCCGCTGCCGACCTGGCTTTGGAGGTCGCGACGGCCCAGGGCCCCCGCAATCTGCTGTTGCAGGCTCTGGAGGACGTGCCCTCCGTCGCCGCGCGTCGGGCCGACGCGGAACCCACGCGCTCCTCACGCTGGCACGAGCTCGTGTCCGCGCTGTCCACCGCCAGACCGGTGACCGGGTACGCCGCACCCCGACTGGCCCTTGAGGATTACGGCCCGGTGCGGTTGGTCGCCGACGGGCGGGAGGTCCACCCGCGTCTCGCCAAGAGCGTCGAGTTGCTCGCCTACCTGCTGTCCCGGCCCGCGGCGAGCGCCAGACGTCAGGCTCTCTTGGAGGCGCTGTTCCCTGGGCGGAGCGACGCCACGGGGCGCAGCTACCTTCGGCAGGCCGTCTACCGGCTGCGCGAGGTGCTGCCCGACGGCCTTTCGCTCCTTCAGGACGGCGACGTGTACGAGCTGACACCGGCGTCCGCGGTAGTGAGCGCCTCAGGGAACTTCCAGCGACTGCTGGCGGAAGCCGCACGGCAGGACGGCGAGCACCGGTGGGACACGCTTCAGCGCGCCCTGGCCATCGCCGAGCGCGGCTCCTACTTCGACTCCCTTTCGACGCACTGGCTCGACACCAGGCGCGCCGAACTCGACGCCGCGCTCCTGCAGGCCCGCGTGGACGCGGCAACCGTAGCGCTGCACCTCGGCCGAGTGCGGGACGCCCGTCGGCTCGCACATGCCGTGCTGGACAGCGACCCCTACCGGGAGCAGGCCTGGCGGCTCGCCCTGTACGCCGCGGAGGCGGCCGGCTCCGACGATGAACTGCTCGACCTGTACCGAGGCTACCTGCGCGTCATGAAGGACCTCGGGGTGCCGCCCTCCGCTGACCTGAGACGGCTGGTCGACCGACTGCGCAGGTGAGCCGACGGGCCGTGTGAATGCCCGGTGTCGTCCGAGTAGGACGCGATTTCCCCGGCATTAACAGCCGACGTTGCACGCTTCATCACACGCAGCAGGGCCCAGCCCTACTATCACGGAGGTCCTCCGATGATTGAAACCCGCGACATGACAGTCGATTTCCGAGCCACGATGAGCCGGCTCGCCACCGGTGTCAGCGTGATCACCACGTGCTCCGGCAGCACGCCGATCGGCATGACGGCCAGCGCCGTGTCCGCCTTGTCCCTCGAGCCGCTCCAGTTGCTCGTGTGCATCGCCAACCACCTGTACACGCGGACCGCGATAGCGGAGCACGGCCGCTTCGCCGTCAACATCCTCGGCGAGGACAGCGAGCCCCTGGCGCGGAACTTCGCCGCTTCCAAGCCGGACAAGTTCGCGGGCGTCGAGACTGTCGACGACCACGGGGTGCCGGTGTTGAAGGACGCCATCGCGGCTGTTGTGTGCGACGTCGCCGCGGCGCTCCCCGGTGGCGATCACACCATCTTCGTGGGTGACGTCCGCTATTGCGGACACAGGGGCGATGGCCGGCCTCTGCTCCACTTTGCGGGAGGTTTCGGCGCGATCAGGGCTCCGCACTAGTCCTGCCGGCAGCGGTCCGAAGGGCGCCGCTGCGGGGCCCGTGACCGGCCCGCTACGGCCCCCGATGTCCGGCTCTTCCGAGGTGAGCCATGGACGTCGGGGGCTCCGCCCGTTCCGACGAGTCCACGGAAGGCGCCATGACCAACTTCGTGCCGACCTTCAAGCTGCATCCTCCGGCCCAGCCCCCGCATCTCCTGACACGCCCGCGTCTGCTGCGTCGGCTTGACGCGGCGACCGAGCCCGTGGTCGTGGTCTCCGCGCCGGCTGGTGCCGGAAAAACGGTGCTCCTGACCGAGTGGTCGCGAGGCCTGGCGGCTCACGGAGAGTGCGCCTGGCTCACCCTCGACGCGTACGACAACGTCCCCGGCCGGCTCTGGGCCGGCATTCTGCGGGCGTTGCACGAGGCACGACCGACACTGCCCGCCCGCCCCGACAGCGATGAATGGACGCTCGACGCATGGCTCGAGGAGATCCTGCCGAGCCTTGTGGCCGGACGGGGCGGAGAAGGCCCGCTCACGCTGATCCTCGACGGACTGGAATCCATCACGGACGCCGACGCGGTCCGCGGACTGGGAGACTTCCTGACGAGGCTGCCCCAGGGCTTCCGCATCGTTCTGTCGACCCGGCACCTTCCCGGAAGGCCCCTTCCGGCCCTGCGCGCACGGGGCCTGACCGCCGAACTGGACCAGTACGACCTGGCCTTCACCCTCGAGGAAGCACAGGCAGTGCTCACCGATCTGCTCGGCTCCGCTCCGACCCCGGACACGGCGAGCGCGCTGCACGAGGCCACCGAAGGCTGGGCGGCGGGGCTGAGCATCATGGGGCGCACCCTGGCCCGCTCGGCGAACAAGGCTGACGCGGAAGGGAATTTGGCCCGCGGCAGGCATGCGGTCACCGAGTATCTGGCCACCGAGGTGCTCTACCGGCTCACCACCGAACAGCGCCGATTCCTGCTGCATACCAGTGTGCTCGACGAGCTGAGCGCCGGGCCGTGCCAGGCGCTCGCTGGTGACCGGGCGGGCGTACTGTTGCACGAGCTCGCACGGACCGTACAACTGCTCGTGCCCGTCGCCGCTGTTCCGTCGGCGTACCGGCATCACCGGGCATTGTCTGCGCTTCTGTCCGACGTCCTGTCGTCCAAAGGGCCGGATACCGTCGGGTCCCTGCACCGGTCGGCGGGTCAGTGGTACTCCCGGCAGGGAGAGACGACCGCGGCCGTACGGCACTGGGTGCTGGGCGGCGATGAGTCCGCGGCCGTCGCGTCGATTCTCGGCGCCTGGGAGAAGGCGATCTCGGCAGGCCGTCGTGCTGAGGTCTCGCATTGGCTGGACCTCTTGCCGCCCCGCACGGTGGCCGCCGACGCAAGGTTGTGCGTCGTGGCGGCGATGGCGGCTCTCTCGGGGGGCGCCCCGGAAACGGCGCGGCGCTGGCTCGAGGTGGCCCGACTCAGACAGACGGGGCCTGAGACGGTCGGCGACGGCAGCACGGTGTCCGATGCGGCAGCCGTCGCTCAGGCTGTCGCCTGCTGTCTGGAGGGGGAGATCCTGACCGCCGAGCATCTCGGCGAATCCGCCGTGGCCGGCACCATGCCGTTGACTTCCTGGCGTGCTCTGGCCAGTACGGCCCGCGGTGCTGCGATGCTGTGGACCTCCCGGTATGAGGAAGCGGAGGCGCTGCTCGGCGAGGCGACCCGTGACGCGCATGCGGCCGGGCACAGCTTGGCGCTCGTCCGCGCGCTGGGCTTGCGGGCGGTGTCCGCGGTGCTGGCCGGCCGGCACGAGCCGGCGCGCGTGCTGAGCGACGAGGCCCTCGAGGCGGCCGCGACGGCCGGCCTGAGAAGGCACTTCGTCGCTGTCTCCGCCTACATCGGCCGGGCCGGCGTACTCGTCGAAGAGGGACAGGTCGACGAGGCAGAACGCGTTCTGGCCGACGCCGAAGCGGCGCTGGTGGGCTCGCCCCGCGCCGGAGGCGAACCCCACGTACGCGCCTTGTGCCACTTCACGCGGGCACGACTTGAGAGTGCGCGGCACAATCCCGACGCGGCGCGAGTGGCCCGCGAGGCGGCCGAGCGGGCAGCGGACCGGTGCGAGTCACCAGGGGTACTGACGGATCTGCTCGGGCGGCTCGGCAAGGAATCAATGGTGGCGCTCGCCGTGCCCGGCCCCCAGGACCTGTCGCTGGGGGAGCGCCGAGTGCTCCGCGCCCTGTGCGGTCCGTTGACGCTGCGGGAGATCGCCTCGGAACTCTATGTGTCCCACAACACCGTCAAGACACAGGTACGGGCGATCTTCCGCAAACTCGGCGCGCACGACAGGAGCGGAGCGGTCGCAAGGGCCCGGGAGTGCGGCGTGCTCTGATCCGGGCCCTTGCATCCCGCTACGAAGCGTCCTGGCGGCGGGCGTAGTCCGCCTGAGACGTGTACGCGGTCTCCTTCTGCTCGGCGCTCGCGCTCTCGATGCCGCAGACCTTGCGTGCGAGGTCAGCCATACTGCCGTTCGGGGACATCTCGGCACGCTTCATGGTGAGCGTGCGGATGGCCAGCAGAGGAGTGCCGTTGAAGTTCTCGAAGGTGCTGATGCGGTCGCCCCAGTCGGACAGGAACAGATCGCGGATCACGCGGCTGATCTTCAGCCGGTCGTGCGGCCTCCCGACCGGTCCGGTCTGCAGCGCCTCCAGCCACGGCCGGAGTTCGGACTGCTGCCACTGCCCCTCGGTCGGGAAGATGAGCGAGGCACGTCCGGCCAGGTCGACGACCTCGTGGACCATGCCGGCAATGTTCTCGAGGTAATACGCCCGCCCGAAGTCGAACATCAGGACGTTCGGCTTGTAGAGGCCACCCGGCGTGGTGAACCCCTCGTCCTCCGAAGCGATCACATGCGCCTTGAGCGTCTGGTGGAAGCCGGCGAACCGGGCGATCCGGGTCTGGACGGGCGGCAGTTGATAGGTACCGATGTGCTCGGTGATCAGCAAGACCAGACCGAGCATCAGCTCGGCGCGCACCATCTGGCGCACCAGGGCCTGGTAGTGCAGCCAGTCGAAGACGCGCTGCGGGTACAGCGACGCGTGCTTGGGATTACCGATGTGGAACACCCGATTCCAGGGGATGAGCACATCCTCGAACACGATGACCGCGTCCAACTCGTCGCCCTGCGAGGCGAGCGGGTGCTCGACCTCCTCGCCGTCCCGGACGTTGCTCTCCCGGCAGATGATGGTGACCCCGGGGGTGTTGGGCTTGACCGCCCCGAAGATGACCTGTTCCGGCAGAATGCCGGGGCGGTAGAAGACGCCGATGTGGATCCAGTCACCGAAGGCAGCGCCGGTGCTGATCGCCTTCACGCCCCGCACGGTGATGCCCTCGTCCGAGGTGCCGACCACCTGCAGGGCCGGGGACTCGGCCTGGGCGGAATCGCGCGAGCGGTCCGTCTGCGGGTCGACGAACGCCGGCGTCGTGTTGAGGTCGCTCTCTCGTACCTCGTTCCAGAAGTCGATGATCCCCTTGGTCAGATCCCGCCCATCGGTGCCGACGGACTGGCTGCTCCAGGGCTCCGGGTCGTCGACGTAGGTGATCAGTACGTAGTTGTTGACGTCCGGAGTACGCGGGGTCGCCCCGCCGCCGAGCTCCCGCAGCACCGTCTCCATGTAGCGCCGCTTGCGCTTCAGGTCCTTCTTGGTGCGGTGCTGGAACCACGTCATGGACCGCCTGACGCCGTCCTCGTCCACGAACGTCATGACGTCCTGGAGGTCCGGGCGGTGGTGCAGGTCGTAGAAATCCGCGAGCCTGCGGGCATACGCCCGGGTCTTGGGGTGCGTGGCCACGTTCTCGACGAGCTCGTCACCCACCCACACCTTGCGGCCGTCGTTCAGTGCCGCCAGGTATTCCTTGCCTGTACGCACGTCGTGCTCCTCTCCAGGGGCAAGAGATCTGGACGGCACGGAGCATGCGTCGCGGCGGGGTGAGAGGACGGCGCGGAACCGGGAATCACCCGGGTGAAAGCGCTGAGCACAGGGGAAGCGACGTTGAGGGCACATGTGCCGTGCGGCATGCTTGATCCATGCGCAGCACAGACCCCGCGGGCGACCGGGCCCGTGGGCCCGGAAACCGGGCCATGACCGGGCTGCGCCTCAGGGGACGGGACCGCGAGATCGTGGCTGTCCGTGAGGCCTTGGAAGCGGTGCGTGGTGGACAGGGTGCCTGTGTCGTCGTGGAAGGCGCACCTGGCGTCGGCAAGAGCCGGCTGCTCGCGGAGCTGGACGAGCTGGCGCGGCAGTTCGGGTTCGATGTGGTGTCAGTACAGGCCGACGAGCTCGACCAGTACGCGGCAGGAGCTGCCCTGCAGTCCGCCTTGCAGCCCTCCGGCGATCGCGACCGAGCCGCCGCAGCCACCGACGACCAGCGGCTGTGGCTGCTGGACGGCATCACGGACGCACTGGAGGAGCGAGCTCAGCGCGCCCCGGTGGCCGTGCTTGTGGACGACGCCCAGTGGGCGGATCCGGCAACCCTCTTCGTGTTCCGCACCCTGCCCGGACGACTCACCGCCTCGCGGATCCTGTGGGTTCTGGCGGTACGGTCGGAGACCGAGCGGCCGACCGTGGCCAAGGTGCGAGAGGACCTCGAACATCTCGGAGCCCGGTGGTTGACCCTTGGCCCCCTGCCGCAGCAGGAGCTGCAGCACATCGCGGCCGATGTCCTCGGGGCGAAGCCGTCATCCGGTCTGGCCAAGCTTCTGCGAGGCGTCGCGGGTAATCCGTTCCTGGCGATCGAACTGGTGCGCGCTCTTACCGACACGGATGCCGTCGAAGTGGAGGGGGGCGTGGCGAACCTCCTGCACGACTCGATCCCCGGCGGTTTCCGGCGGAGTGCCGCCGCACGTCTGGACCGGCTCCCGGAGGATGCCGTGCGCCTACTCCAGATCGGGTCCGTCCTCGGCCGCGAATTCGACCTCGGCACGGCCGCCCGAATGCTCGGCAAGCAGGTCGGCAGCCTGCTTTCGGGTGTCGAGGCCGCCCTGAACGCCGGGCTGCTCTCGGCCGACGGCCCACGACTGGCCTTCCGCCACGACCTCATACGGCAGGCTGTCCACGAGAACCTGCCGCTGGCCGTACGGACCGCTCTGCATCGGGAGGCTGCCGACACTCTGCGGAGCATCGGAGCACGATCGGCGGAGCTGGCCTGGCACGTCGTCATGTCGGGCGGCCCGGTCGACGACGCCGCCGTGACCACGCTGACCACTGCCGTACGGGAACTGTCGTTGACGGCACCCGACGCGGCTGCGGACTTCGCTCAGCGGATCGCCGGCCTGCTGCCTCCACACGATCGGCGTCGAATCACCCTGCTGACCGACGCCGCCGAGTACCTCGGCCGGACCCGCCGGGTTCACGAGGCCCTCGACCTGATCGACTCCGCCCTGTCAGACGGTCTTGAGCCGTCGCAGGAGGCATGCCTGCGCCTGGTGGCTGCCGAGATCTACCAGGCGGCGGGCGAGGACGCCGCCGCCATGACCCACCTCGAGCGGGCCCTGGACCTTCCTGGGCTTTCGCCTGACGTGCGCATCCGCCTGCTGAAGACCAAGGCGACGGGCCACGTGTACCTCGGGGACATCGCCGCTGCCGAACAGATCGACACCGGACTGGTCGAGGCTGCCTACCGCAGCGACGATCCGGCTCTCGTCGTCAGCGCCATGGTGTTCCAGTCACAGACGTGCTTCTACCGCGGGCGCCTTGCCCGCGCCCTCGAGCTTGCCGAGCAGGCCACACGGCGCGCCGGCACGGAGTCCGCCGTGCTCTACCTGCGGCCCCCGCGGATTCCGGCGCTGTGGCTGGCCACGGTACTGACCACCAGCGACCGGCTCGCAGACACCGAGGGGATTTTGCGGGAGGGACAGCGCGAAGCGGAGGCACTGGGCCTCGGCTGGTCGCTTCCCCACTGGCATGCCGCCCGTGCCTGCGCACTCCTCGAACGGGGAGCACTGGACGACGCGGCCGTGGAGGCCGAGGCGAGTCTGACGGTGGCGGACGAACTCGAGATCGCTCAACCGAATCCGCGGGCCCGCTCCGTGCTCGCATTGGTGGAGACCAGACGCGGTGACCTCGCCAAGGCCAGGGACCATCTCGGCGCCGCCGAAGCCGGTTCCGGCACACCCACGCAGCGGTACGGCCTGTGGGTGTCGCTCGCGTGCGCCTGCCTGGCGCACGCGGAGGGCCGGGATGCCGCGGCGGCAGGGGCATTCAAGGACAGCTTCGGACAGCTCGAGCCGACGCGGCTGCTTGCGGTACCTCCGTCCCACTGGCCCGCGATGGTGCGCATCGCGCTCCGAGCCGAGGACCCGTCGCTCGCGCAGACCGTGTCCGACTCCTTGCGCAGCCTGACCGCACAGGACGACAGCCGGCTGACCATCGGCGCGGTCCGCGCCCATGTGGACGGCCTGCTCCACAGCGACACCCGCGCCCTGGAGTCCGCCATCACCGGTTACCGGAGCACCGGCAGGCCGCTGGCACTGGCTGCGGCCTGTGAGGACCTCGGCGAGCTCATGGCCGCATCGCCCGATCCAACGCCGGCGATCCCGTATTTCGAGGAAGCGGCTGAGCTGGCGTCGGCCTCGGGAGCCCTGCGCGATCACGAACGGATCAGGCGGCGCCTTCGGCAGCTCGGCGTGCGCACCGGCCCCCCACGGCACCACACGACCGGCTCCCCGGAGTGGGGGGACCTGACCGAATCCGAGCGGAAGCTGATTCCGCTCGTCGTGGACGGCCTCACCAACCGGGCCATCGCCGACCGGCTCTATGTGTCCGTGCACACCGTCAACACCCACATGAAGCACATCTTCACCAAGCTGGGTATCAACACGCGAGTCGAACTGACTCGTCTGGCGGTCGAACGGGGTGGTCTCGCCGACGGGGCGGACTGAGCGGTGGTGGAGTGAGCGGTGGGGGGGCTGAGCGGCCCCGACGGGCAGGGCGCGACCGCCAGGATCCCTTGAATGGGCGATGCCTGCTGCCGCGGCACTGCTGATGCTGGTGGCGACGGCGATGCAATGCGCACGGCGCCGCCTTTCATCAGGAAGTGACCGCCTCATGAACACGATGCACGAAGTAGGCGCACACCGACGCGGAGGCCCCGACCGGCTGATCCACAAGACCGCACCGCGTGCCGAGCCAGAGCCCGGCGATGTGGTCCGGGCGGGCCGGGACCATGTCGCACACGGATTGTGCTTCGTCGTCGAGCCGGCCGCAGACGGGCTCGCCTCCATCAGCAAGTCGATCAGGAGCAGACGGCTGAGCCCCGACACCGACCTGCCTGTCGCGCGGACCCGCGTCGCATACGAGGCGCTCGAGAAGGGGTACCGACCCGGCAAGGTTTTCACCCATGTCGCGGGCGGATAGTGAGCCGCAGCGCAGGGCGGTCGGCCGCAGCACCGACGCAGGCCCGGAACGCGGATACCGCGGCCAACTCCGCGCTGTCGTAGCCGCGAGCGCTGCCCCGCACGGATACACCCTGGCGCTGTGGACCGCCACCGCGGTGACGTCGTCGGAACGGGGCGCCCCAGGTGTGGCCGAGGTCCTGGCGGGCCTCACTGGTGCGACGTTCGCCTTCGTCGCGTTGGGTGCTGTCGCGTACGGCGGTGCCCTCATGACGCCGGACAGATCCGTCCGGGCCGGCACGTGGATATGGGCCGCCTTCCATCTGCCCATGGCGGCTTTCGCCGCGCTGGTCAGCCTGTTGATCGCGCGGTGTTGTTCAGGGCCCCTCCTGTGGGGGCTCGTCGGGACGACCACGACCGCCGTGTACCTGCTGGGTGTCAGCGCTCAGTACCTCTGCTGCGCAGTTCGCCGAATCACCTAGAAGTCTCATTCGCTCACCCGTAAGAGGTTCACCATGCCCCTCGCTCTCGACCCCGCTGCTCAGGACCTTCTGTTCCGGGAGGCACGGACCGCCAACACCTTCACCGACGAGCCGGTGACAGACGAACAGATCGAGGCCATCTACGACTTGGTCAAGTACGGACCCACCTCCATGAACCAGCAGCCGCTGCGTATCGTGCTGGTCCGTTCGCCCGAAGCGCGCGAGCGTCTGGCCAAGCACATGTCCGAGGGCAACCGTAAGAAGACCGCGGCTGCCCCGCTCGTCGCCGTCCTTGCCGCGGACAATGAGTTCCACGAGGAACTGCCCAGTCAATTCCCGCACTTCCCGCAAGCCAAGGATCTCTTCGCCGAGCGTGAAGTGCGTGAGCGATCAGCGAAGCTCAACGCGCTTCTCCAGGTCGGCTATTTCATCGTCGGCATCCGTGCCGCCGGTCTGGCTGCAGGACCGATGACCGGCTTCGACGCCGAGGGAATCGACAAGGAGTTCTTCGGCGATGGCGAGCACTCGGTTCTCGTCGTCGTCAACATCGGCAAGCCGGGCGAGAACGCGTGGTTCACACGCTCCCCGCGTCTGACGTATGGCCAAGTGGTCTCCACCGTCTGATCGACGGCCACGGCCACGGCCACCTGGCAGCGTGCTTGCGCGAGCGCCGAAGCGTGATCCCGCCAGTGCCTGCCCGGTGATCCACCTCGTCACCACGGTGCCCAGGCTGAAGGCCGTCGACGCTGACAGCGCCAAGGGCACATCCGTGGCTCGGTTGCTGCCGATCGCCATGATTGGCACCGCGTGGCCTTTCCAAGGGAGGCGTGGCGCGGGTTGCGGCTTGCCGACCGCACGGCGGCGGGCAGCGATGTTGGCGTAGCGCGCCATTGTGCCGGCGGTGCCGCCGGGCGCTCGTCAAGGGTTCGTGAGATGCCCGCTGCACGACCGGTGCCACCCGTGCCGCGAGCTGTTCCAGGTCCGCCGAGGCCAGCGGCTCCACCTTGATCACCGAACGCGGTATCGCGACCCCGATCAGCTGGGCGACTGCCAGCTCGGCGGGCAGCGCGGGCTCCGGGACGTCCAGCCGGCCCGCGGCGCGTCGCAGCAGCCGCATGGCGACCAAGCGGCGGAAGACGGCGGCAGCGGACTCGTTGGTCAGGGCGGACCGGAGAATCGCCGGCAGTGGCGTACGGTCGTGGGGTTCTCCCAGACGTTGAGGACGAACCGGGTCAAGCGCTCGCCGAGGGCCACGTGGGGTCCCTGGGTGATCGCATCCGGCAGTCTCATGACCAGGGCGCTGCGACGGACGGGACCCGCTTCGGTCGCCTGGTCATGGGCACAGCACCTCACTCACCTGCGGGAAACCTTCATGGCCGACGCGAGGCGCAGGTACGTGAACGCGAGGGCTGCGGCGAGGAAGGCGTCGCCACCGGTCACGTGGAGGGGGAGGAGGCGGTGCTGGAGCCTGGGTGCGGTGGTGCGCTCGCGCGTGTACCGCCTGGCGTTGTCCGGGCCCAGCGCTGCCCGGCCCCGCCGGCTACTCGGCGAGCAGAAGGTCGTCCTCCTCGAACAGGGCGGGGTTGTCCGAGCGGAGGAAGACGGCAACGCCGAGTACGACGCCGCGTGCGCGCATCGGTACGACCAGGGGCGAATGCATCCTGGGCTCACGGATCTTCTTGGCCCGCGCCGGGTCCAGCTTTACCTATGCCGGGCTCGCGCACGAGAGGGTGGCCCGTCAGTGAGCGTCGGAGCTTTCGTTCGCGGAGTGCTGGGGACCGGGGTAGGGGTCGTATCCGAACGTCATGAGCCGGTCCCAGACCCAGGGGTAGAAGCGGTCGTACCGGCTGTACTCGACGCTGCTGTCTCCGTCGCTTCCGCTGTCGTTTTCTCCGGTGGTCCCCGTGTCCGCAACCACACCCACCCGGGCGGGGACGGGCGCGTCGGCCGGAAGCGGAGCCGCGGTTGCGGAAGTACTGACAGCGAGGAGCGCACCTCCGGCCATTGCAAGAGAAGCAGTCGCGGTGGCAATACGCCGCATGAACTTGTTCATGGTCATTCCTCCTTGCATTACCCAACTACTGATGTCCCCGGTGCAGCCACACAGCTCCACGACCGCCGTCGCGGTCCACCCGGGCACCGTCGGAGCATGGGGCTCATCGAGCAAATGCAGTCCGTCCGCAATTCCCGGGAGCAATAACTACCGACGCGACCAGTGTCGATTGGGAAAGCCGACAGCGCATCGCTCGACCTAGTGATTGAGCCTTTCCCGGTAACCGGTCGTCGCTCGCTGTGATCGCTGGGCTGTGCTGTGCCGCTGCCGTCGCCAAGTCCGCGCAGCCGTAAGGCCCCTG
>NZ_JBSFJX010000046.1:0-58509 GCF_053598275.1 Streptomyces sp. NPDC001156
GCCTTGAGCACTGGCCAGGAACACGCTGCCGACGTCAGTCGTCGAGCCTCTGACCAGCGCATTCACTCATCTCGTGCAGCATCGTGTCGCACCTCTTTCTTCTTGGTGTCCACGCTGATGACCGGCTGGCCGGCGTCCCTGTGATCGCGGGCCTGCTCGTTGAGATAGCGGAAGGGGGCATCCCGGTCCGGGTGCTGGCTGCCCTCGATTGTCTTGGCATTGGCCTGCAGACTGAACCCCTCCTCCCGCAGCAGGTCGGCGACGGTGTCGGCACTGACGCGGTGCCCGGCCCGGGTCAGCTCCTGCGCAAGCGTGCGAGTGGACTTCACCGTCCACCGCAGCGGAGACGTCGGGTCACCCCGCACATCCGGCTCAACCAGCGCCAACAGTGCCGGCCGCAGCCCCGGATTCAGATCCGCGACCCGCTTGCGGCCCCCCCCCCCCCCCGGGCGCCGCACCCGCCCCAGAGGCCCCTCACCGGACTTGAGTTCCAACACGCCCTTGTGGACCGTCGTCTCGCTGACCGCAGCGGCCTGCGCCACGGCTCGAACACCGCCGTGCCCCAGGCCTCGGGCCTCCGCAGCCATCAGCAGCCGTCGCTGCCGCTCGTCCAGATGTGGAAGCAACCCCGCAAACTTCACGACGAGTTGGTCTCGAGTCTCATCCGGGATGCGCACACCACACCAACGAGCTTCAGGACGAGAAGCAACACCTTGATTCCCTGCAAACCCTTAGTCCGTGAAGTAGGTCCAGTGCTCCGCCACGGTGAAGCCGAGCGAGGCGTAGACCGGGAGGCCCATGTCGCTGGACCGCAGGTAGGCGGTTGAGGCTCCGGCGGCATGCCCCCGGGCGACCGCCTCCTCCGTGATGCGCCCGCCGTAACCGCATCGACGGTGGTCAGGACTGGTGGAGATGTTGAAGATCCCGACGTGCCCCTCCGTGACAACGGTCATCGCTGTGCTGACCACCTCCCCCCGTACCTCGCCGACGTAGGCGGTGACGTCCGGGGCGGCGTCCAGCACCGGGGGAGTGAACAGCGGCGCGAACAGCTCCTTCGGGACTCCGAAGCCGTCGGCGAGGGCGCGTACGTAGAGGTCCTGCTCCGCTCCCGAGATGGCGCGCACCGTCATCGCGCCCGCGTCACCGAGGACCGGAGGGGCGCTCGTCAGGTCCCTCACCATGAAGGGCTCTTGACTCTGCTTGGTGAGTCCATGCCTCAGGGCCACGTCGCGGACGCGGTCGCCGGGGTCCGAACGCACCTGCACGCTCCACGGCAGCGTCCCGGGAAAGGACCGGGCCGCGTCGGCCGCGCGGGCCGCGAGACGCTCTATCTGCGCTGCGTCCGGCGTGCGGTCGAAGGCGTACACACCGTTGAGGCTGTAGGTCGGGCTCCCGGTGACGACCATGTACGTCTCGTTCGCCCCCGCCTCCTGGCGTACGCGCGGTTCGGCGACGGCGATGCGCCGCAGAGCGGCACCCCAGGCGCGGGCGGCGGCGTCGATACGGGCATCAGGCAAGTTCGAACTCACCACCGGACTCTAACCCGCCTCCGCAGGGTGAGGAAATGTCTGGCGGGTTGACGAACTCCGCGGCGGTCAGGGGCGTGTGCCCGTGCGTGAGTGGCGTTGCGCGGAGCACTCTGAGGCCGACCGCGACGGGCGTGCCCGAGGTGCCGCCAGGATCTCTACGGCAAGTGCGGTACATGAGCCACTGCCTCAGGCGGCCTGGTCGAGCCCTCTTTCGCGCTCCGTCCGCGGCCTTGGCCTTGAAGAAGAACCCCGGCGCGGTGACGAAGCGCCGGGCCGGGGTGGGGGCGTGTGGCAGGTCGGCCGCCGTCAGGGTGTGTTGCGGGAGTGCTGCGCAGTCTCCTGGGTGCCGGTCGTGGCGGGTTGCCTGCCGCTGGGCGGGGTGTCGTGGGCGGGACGGTGGCTGCCGCGCAGGGCCGAGGCGAGGGCGGAGACGAGGGCCATGCCCGCGGCGACGCTGAAGACGATGGTCAGCCCGTGGTGGAACGGGCCGGAGACCAGTTGCGGGAAGAAGGTGTGGCCCGTCAGGGCGGCGCGCTGGGCCCCGGAGAGGTGGACGCTCGGGTCGGATGTGAGCAAGTGCTCGATGGGGTTGTTGCCGAGGAACGTGGCGAAGAGCGTGCTCACCGGTGGCAGTGACGCGGCATGCGCGGCCGCGCCGGCCGGGACTCCGTGCGCCTTGAGTCCGTTGCTCAGTGCCGCCGGCAGCGACGAGGCCAGGCCGGAGACCATCAGGGAGAAGAACACACCGATGGACAGGGCGGTACCGGAGTTCTGGAAGGTGGAGCGCATACCGGACGCGACACCCCGGTACTCCGCGGGCACGCTGCCCATGATGGAGGACGTGTTCGGCGAGGAGAACATGCCCTGACCCAGCCCGTTGAGTAGGAGCAGTGCGGCGAACGCTCCGTAGTCGAAGTTGATCGGCAGCACGAGCAGTCCGAAGAAGGACGCCGCGACGATGATCAGACCGGCCGTGGAGAACATGCGGGCGCCGAATCTGTCCGACAGATAGCCGGACAGGGGACCCGCGATCAGGAAGCCCAGCGTCAGCGGCAGCATGAAGATGCCGGCCCACAACGGGGTGTCCTCGAACGCGTAGCCGTGCAGCGGCAGCCAGATGCCCTGCAGCCAGATGATGAGCATGAACTGCAGCCCGCCGCGCGCGATCGCCGTCAGCAGGGCGGCCACATTGCCCGCCGCGAACGCGCGCAGCTTGAACAGGGCCAGGTTGAACATGGGTTCGGCGATGTGCGTCTCGACGTAGCAGAAGACCAGCAGCAGGACGGCACCGCCGATCAGGCCGCTGAGAACCCACGGGTTTCCCCAGCCGGTGGCGCTCGATCCATAGGGCTGGATCCCGTAGGTGATGCCGGCCAGCAGGATTCCGGCGCCCGCCGCGAAGGTGAGGTTGCCGAGCCAGTCGATGTGGCCACGACGGCCCGCTGCGGTCTCCCGCAGGCTCAGGTACGACCAGATGGTGCCGGCGATGCTGACCGGGACGCTCACCCAGAACACGGCGCGCCAGTCGACGGCGGCGAGCAGTCCGCCCGCGAGGAGGCCGAGGAACTGGCCCGCGAGCGCGGTTATCTGGTTGATGCCGAGGGCCATGCCGCGCTGGCGGGCCGGGAAGGCGTCGGTGAGGATGGCGGCCGAGTTGGCGGTCAGCATCGAACCGCCGAAGGCCTGCACGATCCGCCACAGGATCAGCCACAGGGCGCCCGCCCCCGCGCAGAAGGGGTCCAGGGACAGCGCGACGGAGGCGCAGGCGAAGATGAGGAAGCCGATGTTGTAGATCCGTACCCGGCCGAACATGTCGCCGAGCCGGCCGAGGACGACCACGAGTACGGCCGAGACCAGCAGGTAGCCCAGGATCATCCAGAGCAGGTAGCCGATGTTGCCCGGGGCGAGCGGGTCCAGCCCGATGCCGCGGAAGATCGCCGGCAGCGAGATGATCACGATGGAGGCGTCCATCGTCGCGATCAGCACGCCGAGCGTGGTGTTGGACAGGGCGACCCACTTGTAGTTCGGGCCGGCCGGTGCGTCCTTCCCGCCCGCGGATCGCAGGGCACTCAGCATGGACGGGCGGCCGCCTCGGGGACGGCTCCCGTGCTGGTTGCCGTCAGGGGTGCTGCGCACGGTCACAGTCGCTCCACCAGTCGGTCGAGGAGTGGCAGGGCGGACGCGAGCGTGGCGCGCTCCTCGGCGGTGCACTCGTCGAGCGCGGCCGAGAGGCGGTGCACGGACTCGGAGCGTCGCTCCGCCAGCATGGCTTGTCCTTCCTCGGTGATCGCCACGATGCTCCGTCGCCCGTCCGTCGCGTCGGGGGTACGGCGAACAAAGCCACGCTGTTCCAGGAGGGCGAGCGTGCTCGCCATCGCCTGCGGACGTACACGCTCCATCTCGGCGAGGGAGGTGGGGGAGTCGGGGCCGTCGGAGGAGAGTCGCGCGAGTACCGACACGGCGGAGAGCGAGACGTCCCCCACGGCGTGAGCCTGTCGCAGTCGCCGCGTCACGCGGCTCACAGCGAGCCGTAGGTCGGACGCGAGTCGGGCGGTGTCGCTCAGGTCGTGGCCGAGATCGCGGCCGACTTCTGTAACGTTCACAGATACTTACAATAGACTTATCAGTCTGGGCTGCTCAATCTGTTGTTAGTAAATTAGAGCCGCGAGGACTGGCGCCTGCCCGGGTGGAACTCCCAGTGACGGCCTGGTTGCGTTCGATGACGGACGGAACGCTGGCGAGGACCACGACCTTCAGATCGCGGTCCTCGTCGCGTGCCATACGGCCGTGCCGCTTCCCCCCTGGCCCGCCCGGCCGTGGCCGGCGTCGCCACCCGACCCGTGTCCATAGCCCGGCCCCGCGGTGCACGGGCGTCCCGGCATCGGAAAATCCCCGGAGGCGTGACGTCACGCGTGCAGCGTGTCCGTCTCAGTTCCCGTGGCGGGCTGCCAGAACCACCGTCATCGTGGTGACCCCCTGCGCGGGGTGCACGGTGACCCCGCCGATGTCGGCGGAGCCGGACGGTCCGGAGAGCAGTACCGCGTAGGCGGTCTGCTGGAGGCCGGGGTGTCGGTAGGCCATGTGGATGTTCTCGACGATGTCCGCCGGGTCGAGCAGCACGACCAGGTGCTCGGCCAGGACGGCGATGGTGTTGACGCCCAGTTCCTTCTCGGTGAGGAGGATCGAGCCGGTCTCGGCGACACCGAGCGGTGTCCGCACGACCGTGACGTCCACGTCGGAGGGAGCCGACCAGTCGGAGAACTCCGCGACGGTGACCGTGCCGGTCACCTCGGGAGCAATGGAGCAGATGCGGCGTGCCTGCGGGAATGTCGCGGTCGTCCACTGCTGCAGATCGACGGGCGGCTCGGTGACCGTGGAACCGTCGAGCCGTTCGAGGGCGGCGGTGAAGAGGCCGACGAGGTCGGCGGACCCGCGTCGGAAGTCGGGTACCTTCGGCCGTTCCCGCGGCGCGGGGCCGTGGCTGCGGATGGCCTGCAGGATGTCCTCGCGTGCCGCCATGGTCAGCCTCCTGTGGTCCCGTCGCTGCCGTGTTCCGGGTGGTCGGCGGGATGCGGCCCACGGTTTCGGGCGTACCACTCGTGGAAGGTCTCATCCGGTGGTTCCGGCAGGTCGCGACGCCGGCCCCAGGCGTTGAGCCGGTTGTAGAGCGCGAAGTGCGGCAGCACCTTCAGCGCATCACCGCCGACTTCCGCGGCCGCCCGGTAGGCCTCGGGGCGGCTGAGCACCGCGCCCGCCACTCTCATGGCCGCCTTCTTGGTGGTGGAGAGCTGTCCGGCGGCGTCCATCACCTCGCGCCACTGGTAGATCTGCTCGTGGATGTTGATCTGCACTGGGCAGACGTTCGAGCAACTTCCGTTGATGGTCGAGGAGAAGGGCAGCTCGCGGTAGCGGCGGACGTCGACCATGGGCATGGTGATGATGCCGATGGGGCCCATGTACGTGGCCCCGTAGCTGAGTCCGCCGCTGCGCCGGTAGACCGGACAGGTGTTCATGCACGCCCCGCAGCGGATGCACTTGAGCGACGGCCAGAACCGCTCGTCGGCCAGCCGCTGGGTACGCCCGTTGTCGACCAGCACGACATGCATCTCGCCGTCGGCGCGGGGGCCGGCGAAGTGCGAGGTGTACTGGGTGATGCGCTCTCCGGTGGCGCTGCGGGTGAGCAGCCGGATGAAGACGGCGAGTTCCTCGGTGCCGGGGACGATCTTCTCGATGCCCACCGAGCAGATCCGCAACCTCGGTACGTTCCCGGAGAGGTCGGCGTTGCCCTCGTTGGTGACCGTGACGACCGCCCCGGTCTGGGCCACCGCGAAGTTGGCACCCGTCATGCCCGCGTCGGCGCCGAGTATCAGAGGGCGGGTGTTCTCCCGCATCACGCGGGCGAGGTAGACGGGGTCGGCGTTGGCGGCGTCGGAGCCGAAGACGCGGTGGAAGAGTACGGCGACGTCCTCGGTCGTCTTCTGGAAGGCGGGGCCGACGATATGGCTGGGCGGCTGGTCGTCGACCTGCTGGATGCGTTCGCCCAGGTCCGTCTCGGTCACCTGGATGCCGCGCCGTTCCAGGAAGGCCCGGGTGTCGCACTCCTCGGTCAGCATCGACTTGGACTTCACCAGGCTGCGCACATGGTGGGCGTCCAGGATCTCGTGGACGATCTGGTTGTGCTCGTGCGCGTCCCGTGCCCAGTGGACGTGTGCGCCGTTGCGGGTGGCGCGCTCCTCGAACACCTCCAGATAGTGGGCGAGGTTCGTGAGGGTGTGTTCCTTGATGCGCGAGGCGAGTTCGCGCAGCTCCTCCCATTCGGGCACCTCTTTGGCCGCCGTGTCGCGCCGTTCGCGCAGGCCCCAGATCAGCTCGTCGAAGGCACGCTCGTGAGGCTCGTCCTCAAGGAACGCGAGGGCGTTGTGTGCCTGGTCCACCGCTTTCATTCGGCGTCTCCGTTCAGTACCTGCGCCAGGTGCAGGAAGCGGAACTCGTCGCGGTTGCGGTGTGCGCAACCCTGAAGGTGCATCAGGCAGGACATGTCGGGGGAGACGATGTAGCGGGCGCCGGAGGCGCCGATGCGTTCCAGCTTGTCGTTGCCCATGGCGACGGAGACCGCCTCCTCGGTGACGGCGAACGTCCCGCCGAAGCCGCAGCATTCGTCGGGCCGGTCGAAGTCGCTCACGGTGACGCCCTTGACCGACTCCAGCAGCTTTCTGGGCTTGGAGAACCATGGGTCGTTGGGCCGTTCGCTCATCGCCTGCTCGTCGAGTCCGCGGATCGCCGAGCAGCTGACGTGCAGCGCGACTTCATGGGGAAACTCGGCCCACGGGAAGTGCTCGACCTTCAGTACGTCGCAGAGGAACTCCGGAAGGTCCCATACGTGGGCCCGGACGTGCCGGCGCTCGGGCGTGTCGTCGGCCGCGGTGAACTTGTTGCGGATGTGGTGCACGCAACTTCCCGACGGCGCCACGACGTACTCGTATCCGGAGAAGTTCCGGACGAACAGTTCCTCGGTGGCCTTCGCTTCCCGGTAGGCGCCGCTGTTGGCCATCGGCTGCCCGCAACACGTCTGGTCGAACGGGTAGTCGACGTCAACGCCCAGCTTTTCCAGCAGTTCCAGCGTGGCCACGCCGACCTGCGGATAGAACGCGTCGACGTAGCACGGAACCATGAGAGCTACACGCACCGTTCGACCTCTCCTGGGCGTCCCGGCGCGCGACCGGTGCAGCCCCGACGGCGAGATAAGGGGTTGTGCGGCCGGTGGGGGTGTTGTGCGGCACGCAGCACCTGGAGGCAGGGGCCCGCATGGGCACCAGCCCTGCACGGGGACCGGACGCTCACGGCGCTCCCTGCAAAGCAGCGCCATTTCAGGCTAGCCACCGGGCAGCGGTCGCGCGACTTCGCTCCTCTACGGTGCGCGGCCTCGCCCTTGGGCCGCTTGATCCTCGACCAGCCGGCGCACCACGTCGGTGAGCGTGTCCGTGGCGTCGACCAGACAGTCCGTGAGGACGACGGTGTGATGACCGGCCGGCAGTGGCTGGTCGCGCAGTGCCGCCTGAAGCCTGCGCAGGGGAGGAAGGCCGCGCGGCGTGTCGAGGGTGACCAGCGACCCGGCCAGCGTCTCCAGCGTCGTACCGAGGGCGGCGCCCAGGGCGTCCAGCGGGGTGCGGCGGCCGTCGTCCTGGCGCTCTTCGCGTTGGACGGCTGCGGGGCGCTGGACGACCAAGGCATGCAAGGCGAGCTCCGCATGCGCCAGGCGCATGACCACGGCGACCAGGGTCCGGGCGACGGCCGGGGTGAGGGGCGGCTGCGGAGGCTCGGCCGTCAAGCGCACCGTGGACGCCTCGGCGTCGGTGCGGGCACGGCGGGCCGCGGTCTGCAGGACGTGGAGCTTGGCGGGGTCGAGCTGTGCGGGGTGGGCGAGCTGCTGGAGCAGACAGATGGCGTACCGGCTGTGGGAGGTCAGCAGCCGGGTGAACTTCTGCTGCGCCGAGAGACCCTCCCAGGTGGGCCACAACGTGTAGGCGATGATCGCGAACGCCGCCCCGACAGCGGTGTTGGCCAGGCGGGCGGTGGCGGTGGCGTCTGCCGGCAGCCCGAGGATGTCCAGCAGGACCACGATGAAGACGGTGAGGGAGACGCTGAAGAGCAGGTAGTTCACGTCGAACAACGCGTAGGCCGCCGCGACGGCGATGGTGGCCGCGACGATCAGCCCGCTGTCGTCTGGGCGTGCCAAGGTCACCGCGGCCGCGCCCAGACCGGCTCCGACGGCCGTGCCCACCGCTCTGTGAACGCTCCGGGACAGCGTCGAGGCGAAGTCCGGCTTGAGCACCAGAAAGATCGTCAGGACGACCCATCTGCCCTCGTAGAGACCGCCGGCCTGGACCACGAGCTCGGCGACGCCGGTCACTGCCGCCAGGCGGAGTGCGTGTCGCCCCGTCTCACCGGCCGCAGTGAGGTTGGCCCGCACCGTCAGGGCGGTCCACTCCACGCTCCTCCCGGGAGCGGGCCGTCCCTGCGACCCGGATCCGGGGTGCACGGCGGGTACGTTCTCCGTACCCGCCTGATCCAGGATGCGGTCCACGGCCCGCAGCTGACCCAGGAGCGCCTCGGCAGCCCACTGCCAGCCGCTGTCGCCGGCGGCGGCCTCTGCGGCGGATTCCCTGTCCGGCATCCGTACAGGTGGGGCACGGTCTTCCGGTCTGGCGTCCAGCGCGTCGGCGATGCCGTCAAGGGCCCGGGCGGTGCGGGCGGCGAAGCGTCGGGCGGCGGCCCCACGAGGGGCGTCGGCCGTGTGCGCGGCCAGCGCCGCGAGTGAGGCGCGAATGCGCTCGGCCTGCTCCAGCAGGTTGAGCGCATTCGCACGTACGGCCTCCGGGAGCAGCGGATTGGGGTCGGCGACGACCCCGGTGGCAGCGAAGGCGGCTGGTGGCGGTGGACCTGCGTTGCCGGCGGCCAGGCAGGCGGCGTAGGTGGACAGGCTGCGGTAGGACTCGGCGAGTGCGGCCCGCTCGACGGCGCCGGGCCGCACCGTCCAGGAGACGGCGACCAGCGCGCACTGGAACAGCCCCCCGGCCAGCACCAGACCGGCGCGCAGCGCGGACCCCGAAGCACTCTGCGGGATGCCGACCGCAACCAGGAGTGCCACAGGCCACTGGAGGACCGCCACGCTCACCCACTGCCCCAGAGAGACGGCCAGCCCGGTCACATAGCCCCACAGGGCCACCACAGGCACCAGCAACCAGGGGGCCGATTCCGCAACGAAGCCGCCCACGAACGTGGACACCGCCATCCCCGCGCTGGCCGCCGCCACAGCGAGGACACGCGTGCGGGCCATCCCCTGGAACGAGGCGAACCCCGCGGGCAGGGCGCCCAGCGACGCGAAGGCCCCATAGTCCAGGCGCCCGGTCAGCGCGCCCGCGACGAGCGGCACCGCCACACCCACCGCGACCCGAAGAGCCCTGCCGTACGCGAGTTCGTGCCAGTGGAAAGGGCCGAGCCGCCACATCCCCTGCCACTGGTCCCTTCCCAGGCGGGTGGGGAAGAGACGAGCCGTCGGCCGCGTGCCGCGGCGCGCGATGCCGAGCATGTCCGCTCACCACTCCAGGGCGGTGGTGTGCCACTGCCGAGTCGGACGATGGTCGGCTTGGTGCGCTGCGCTCACAGAACTGCCCTGCCTTCGGCGTCCTCACTGAGGCAGGGACTGGAACTCTGCCCAGGCCTTACGCAAAGTGTCGATCAGCTCCGGAGGCGCTCCGCCGTCCTCCAGATAGTCCCGGTACGTCTCGAGACTCCCCGCCGTGGGCCATCGAGGGTCACTCGCGATGGAGCGAGCGAGATCCCCCAAACGGTTCAGCTCCCCGACGTGGCCCATGAGCCACCGCGTGAAGTCGGCTGTGCCCTTCATCGCGTGTCCTCTCGCAGAAGGAACGCCCGCGAGTAGTCGCCGCGCCGCACACGGTCAGTGACACAAGAGGTCGGGCGCCCGGCATCATCGGCCTCGGCTTCGTCCGGCCGCGCCGTGTCCGGTGCTCGCCCTGCCGGTTCAGGTCTCTCCAGCCTCCCACGCGTGCACAGCAAGTCAAACCGGTCATTCGAACGTCAACCGGGCGCACCTGCCACCGGGCGCTCGCCGAAGTGCGGTCGCTTTCCATGAGTGAGATACCTGAGGCACGCATGCGGTGTGGGTTCCCGCCGGTCTTTCGGCCCTGTGCCTGGTCCTGCTCATCCACGACGAGCATGCGGATGGGCGTCATACGACATCTCACAGCGAGGCCGGCTGAACCGGACTCCCGCGGCTGACTCCTGCGGGGGACCATTCCGCGGCGGGTCCCCGGTGGGCAATGGAGCCGTCAGGTTCGTCGGCCCACAGTGCCGCACAGGCGGCGCGGCCGCCCGGCCAGTTCCTCGGCCGACACACGCACGTGCCGCTGCCAACTCTCCGTCTCCACCACGATCTCGAGCATGCCCAGACCTTGGCACATCCCTCTGACAACGGATCCCACGGGGCCCGCGACGCCCATGCTGCTCGAGTCCGTCATGAGTCGGCCGCGGTCGATGTGCGACTGCCGGCCGTCGCCTCCAGGGCGTGGTCCATGAAGCGCCGGGGCGCCGGTGGAAGGGTCCGGGAGGCCAGCCAGGCGATGCCGATGTCGCGGGTGGCAGGCACGTCGGTCACCTTGAGATAGCGGATGGGCAGGTCTGGGTTGGCCTCCGGCGCGGTGGTGCCGGACGAGGCGGGAATCAGGGAGACGCCGAGGCCGGCCGCGACCAGGCCGCGCAGGGTCTCGACCTCCTCGCCCTCGAAGCCGACCAGCGGGGAGAAGCCGGCCTGGCGGCACAGGGTTTCGGTGACGCTGCGCAACCCGTAGCCGGGCTTGAGCACGATGAACGGTTCCTCGGCGACCTCCGCGAGGCGGATCCGGTGGCGTTGGGCCATGCGGTGTCGGGCGGGGACGGCGAGCCAGAGGGGTTCGACCAGCAGGCGGCGCCAGGTGATCAGGGGGTGAGCAGGGTCCTTGCCGGTGATGATCAGGTCCGCGGTGGAGTCGAGGAGGTGCTGGGTCAGGCTGATCTCGTCGTTCTGGTGGAGCTCGAACTGGATCTGGGGAGAGGACTCGCGGAAACCGGTGACCAGCCTCGGGACCAGCCAGGTGCCGAGGGTGTGCAGAAAGGCGAGGGACACGATCCCCGCATCGGGATCGACGACCTCGGCGACGGCCCTAAGGCCGCGGTCGTAGCTGTCCAGCACGGCATCGGCGTACTCCTTGAACACCCGTCCCGCGGGGGTGAGTTGGAGGACGCGGCCGACGCGCTGGAAGAGCTCCGCGCCGACCTCCTCCTCCAGCCGGTTCAGGGCCCGCGACAGGGCGGGCTGGGTGATGCGTGCTTCCGCCGCGGCTTCGGTCACCGTCGTGCCTTCGGCCACGGCCTGGAAGGAACGAAGTACCTGGAGTTCCATCCCCCTATTCTCGCATCACATTGATTGAGGAGTATTCAGGCGGTGAGGGCATGACTAGGGACCGGCGTCGAGAGAGCGGGCGGTCACGGCGTCGCACAGCTGTTCCGCCGTCGTGATGGTCTCCTCCCAGTCCGGCTGAGTCCGGCCGTGCCGAACCGGTTCGCGGCGGGCATGGGCGGCGGCCCTGCGTGCGTCGGCCAACTGCCGGTAGGCGGTGCGGCGCAGGGCCTGGCGCTCGGCAGAGGTGACGCCGGGGGAGAGGTCGCGGTAGCGCGAGGCGGCGGCCAGAGCGGCCTCGGTCTGGATGTCCGCGCGGCTCGTGGCGGAGTCGCGCCAGACGGCGAAATGGATGACGAGGACGATGGCCGCGGCGAGTGCCGTGTCCAGGATGCGCGGCCCGTACAGCGACCGGTGGTCACCGAGCAGGTCGACGAGGACGAAGACGACGGCGGTCAGCCCCGTTGTGGCGAGCGCGTAGTGGTGGCGTACGCCGACGGCCATGAGAGCGCCGAAGAACGCCACCTCGCCGATCAATGCGTACGTGCTGTGTGCCGGCAGCGACACCGCGCCGATGGCGGCCACGCCGACGACCGTGCCGACACAGCGGTGCAGCGCCCGGCGGAACACGGGGCCGAAGTCCGGCTTGTAGACGAAGACGACGGTCATGGGCAGCCAGTAGCTGCGCGGACCGTGCAGCAGTTCGGCACACACCTGCGCGGCGAGCACGCAGCCCGCGAGCAGGACGGCGTACCGCAGGTGTACCGACCGGCCCGGGCGTGGAGAGGCCGCGACATGCAGGGCCGCGTCGTCGATCCGTTCGCCGTCGGCCGTCGCGTACACGTGCGCGAGGGCACGCAGGCCCGGCGAGTCCGCCTCGAGGTCCGGCAGCCCGGGTACGGTCCCGTCTTTGCGGTCCGGCAGTCCGGGCACGGTCCCGTCCTGGCGGCCCGGCAGCAGGCGTACGGCCATCAGCATGGGCACGCTCGTCACCACGGCCGGGAGTCGGCGCCCCTCCCACAGGAGTGTGGTCACCGCCTCGGCCAGCCGCACGGCGAGGTGGAACGCAGTGACCAGACCGTCGACCCGTGCGTCCGACGCCGGACGTTGACGGGGCGTCCGATAGCGGCCCATGACGTGCTGGGCGTTGTCGAGGGCGTCCGTGAGCCGCCGCCGGGCATCAGCGGCACCGGAGGTACCGGCCGCCCCCAGCGCATCGGACGCCGCACGGTACACGGCGAACAAGGCGGCCCGCTCGACGTGGTGGCGCCGCCACAGCCACGGGGTCGCGGACAGGACGAGAACGAGGCCGACGCCGGCGAGGAGCGCGAGGGGTGCCTGCCACCAGGGTCCCGGCACCGGGATGCCGCTGCCGATCGTGGCGCCGAGCAGGAGATGCATGCCGGCCACCGACGCCACCCGTCCGCGCAGGCTGAACGCGCCGGCGACCAGCGCGGTCACGCCCAGGCAGGCCGCCACGGCTGTCGACTGCCCGCTGCGCAGGGCGACTTCACCGGCGGTCATGCCGACTGTCGCGGCCAGGCCCAGCGCGACGAACCGCAGGACGCGCGACCGGTAGGGGTCGGAACCGTCCTGGCCCACGCCCCACAGGGCACCGATCGCCGCGATCACAGAAGGGATCACCCATCCCGTGAACACGCCGACGAGCAGCGGCAGGGCGAGTGCGACGGCTCCTCGCACCGCCGCAGCGACGGGCAACGAGGCGAGCAGCGGGCGGACGGCGCGACGCAGCCGGGTCGGCGCAAGCCTTCCCGGTTCGTGGTCGGGGCGTGTGCGTACTGCCGGTGTCACGCGGCTGTCTGCCTTTCACGGTGCGCTGGCGGGTGGTGCCCGGGTACCCAGCTTGTCGTCCGGGTGACCAAGACGCCTGCGCCGGGGCCCGAGTGAGACCGGATGCAGAACACTTCGGGACGGAGTATCCGACCGGGTTGACGATGGGTGGAAGGGCGATGGGCGGGGGGACGAGGCCGACGACGGCGAGGCCGACGAGGGCGAGGCCGATGGCCTTCTGGCCGGAGTGTCACACGGCCTTCACCGGCGGGTAGACCGGCTGCCACATGGCGGCGCGGACGCGCTCCTCGATCGTGTCGTCGACCGTTTCGCGGGCCACGCCGTCGTGGGCTGCGGCCCAGGCCACGGCGACCGCCACGGCGACCGAGGTCTCGTGCAGCTGGTCGATGAGGGGGAGGATCGGGGCGCCGGGGGCGGTGGCGTCGGTCCGCCGGGCGACGGCGTGGGCGGCCGCGACCAGCATCCGGTCGGTGACGCGGTCGGCGCCGGCGACGATGACGCCCAGGCCCAGGCCGGGGAAGACGAGTGCGTTGTTCGCCTGCCCGATCCGGTAGGTCACGCCCTGGTGCTCGACCGCGGCGAAGGGGCTGCCGGTGGCGATCAACGCGCGGCCGTCGGTCCAGGCGAGTAGGTCGCCGGGGACGGCCTCGGCCAGCCGGGTCGGGTTGGACATGGGCAGGATGATCGGGCGGCGGGTGTGCGCGGCCATGGTGCGCACGATCTCTTCGGTGAAGGCGCCGCCCTGTCCGGAGGTGCCGATCAGGATGGTCGGGCGCACCCGCCTGACGACCTCGGCCAGCGGGATGCCGCCCCCCGCGTCGTCCCGTTGCCAGTCGGCGACCTCGGAGGAGTGGCGGGCGTAACGGATCTGGAAGTCGCGTATGCCGTCCTGGCCCTGGGTGAGCAGGCCGTGCCGGTCGACGGCCCAGATACGGGAGGCGGCCTGCTGCGATGAGAGGCCTTCGGCGACGAGCGCGTCGTGGAGCTGGTCGGCGATGCCGATGCCGGCGGTTCCGGCGCCGAAGACGACGATGCGGTGATCGCTCAGCGGGACACCGCCGGCCCTGACGCCGGCGAGCACCGCGGCGAGGTTGACGGCGCCGGTGCCCTGGACGTCGTCGTTGAAGGTGAGGACCTTCTCCCGGTAGCGGTCCAGGATGCGGCGGGCGTTGGCCGGGCCGAAGTCCTCCCAGTGCAGCATGGCGCCCGGGAACAGCTTCGTGGCGGCGGTGACGTAGGCGTCGATGAAGGCGTCGTAGGTGGCCCGGTCGACGCGTTCGTGCCGGTTGCCCAGGTACAGCGGGTCTTCGAGGAGTTCCTTGCGGTCGGTGCCGACGTCCAGCATGACCGCCAGGGTGCGGTTCGGGTGGATGCCTGCGGCGGCGGTGTAGACGGCGAGCTTGCCGACCGCGATGTCGATGCCGCCCACGCCCCAGTCGCCGATGCCGAGGATCGCCTCGCCGTCGGTGGCCACGATCAGGTCCAGGTCGTCCGGACCGAGCCCCGTGGCCTTCAGCGCACCCTCGATGTCCTCGGGCGCGTCGACCGACAGATAGACGCCGGCGGGGCGGCGGTACTCGTAGCTGTAGCGCTCGATGGCGGTGCCGACGGTGGGGGTGTAGACGACGGGCAGCATCTCGGCGAGGTGGTCGCTGAGCAGCCGGTGGAAGAGCACCTGGTTACGGTCGTGCAGTGCCGTGAGGTAGACGTTCTTGGCCAGGTCGGTCGGCTGCGCCTCGTACTGCTGGTAGGCGCGGGCCGCCTGCTGGTCCTGGGTCAGCACCTGCGGCGGAATCAAGCCCACCAGGCCCAGCTCCCGCCGCTCCTCCTCAGTGAACGCCGTTCCCCGGTTCAGCCGGGGATCGGCCAGCACGGCACGCCCCCGGGCCTTCGTCTCCAGTTGTCGCTCCGTGCTGTTCCACTTCGTTGCCATGATCGGCTTCCTTTGGTCTCCGTCGTCCGATGTGACCAGAGTCGGGGGGAGCCAGACATGAGTCCAATGCCTCAGTTTCCCACGATCCATGAATCTGGAGAATTGAACGTCTTTGACGTGCGCCTTTTGCCGAAAGCCGGGCGCTTGCGGGGGAACGCGGTGTGACGGAGACCGCACGTCGCTGCCGTGGTCATCCTCCCTTCCATTACCTGCCGGCATGGTTGTCCCGTTCGCGGTGCATGTCTTCCTCGCCTGCCGGGCTGCCCGATGTCGCCGCCCGAGGCCTGCCCGGCGGGGGCGGACGCGGCTGGGGCGGGGCTCATCGGGGAAGCGGGAGCACCTCCACCAAGGAGCCGGTTGTGGTGCCGCCGGGCGGTACGACCGCCAGGCCGTCGGCCGCCGCGATGCCCCGGAGCATGGCCGAGCCGTCGAACGCGAGGGCCGCGGCACGTCCGGCTTCGACCTTCACCGGGACCAGGCGGACGTCGTGCGCGTGGCCGTGGATCGGCGTGGCCGCGGCACAGATGTCAGGGGCGGTCTGCGGATGGCCGCCGAGGCGGGGCAGCAGGGGAACCGCGAGCGTCACCATCCCGGCGACGGCGGCGAGCGGGTTGCCGGGCAGTCCGACGAGCCACCGCCCGATCCCGTCGGTGGCCGGCGGGAGCTCGGCCAGCAGCATGGGATGCCCGGGCCTGACGGCGACGGAGTCCACGATCACACGCGCGCCCACCTCGCTCAGCAGCTCATGGAGAAGGTCGGTCGGGCCGACGGACGTTCCTCCCGTGGTGATGACGACGTCGGCCGACGAGCGCTGCAACTGCTCCCGCAGCGGTGCGGCTTCGTCGCCGGTCAGACGTTGTCCCGACAGCCGGGCACCACAGGCACGCAGCGAGGGAGCCAGCATGGGGCTGAGTGCGTCACGCACACGCCCCTGGGCGGGAAGTCCCGAACTGACCAGCTCGCCACCCGTCACGAGCAGCTGAACCGTCGGCTGCCGGTGGACGCGCAGATGGTCGTGTCCGGCTGCCGCAGCCGCCCCCACGACCGCCGGCGTGACCGTTGAGCCGGCCTCGAGGAGCATGGCCCCCGCGACGCATTCCTGGCCGCGAGGGCGGATGTCCTGGCCCCGCGGCAGCGGATGGGCGCAATGAACGAGACCATCGGCCTCGACACCGCGCTCCCGGCGCAGGACGGCGGTCGTGCCTGCGGGAACAGGGGCACCGGTGGCGATGCCTACGGCGGTTCCCGCGTGCAGGGGCGCGGGCAGTTCGCCGGCCAGGACGCGGCCTTCGAGCACCTTCCAGGGACCGGACCCGCACACGGCCCAGCCGTCCATGGCCGAGGTGTCGAAAGCGGGGAGATCCGTCAGTGCTGTCAGGGGAGCGGCCAGAGCATGCCCGATTGCGCCGGACAGCGAGCGGATGACCGGCGGCAGGGGCGTGGCGGCCGTCCTGGCACTGGAGCGGGCCTGCTCCCAGGAGACGTGTGCTGTGCCGGTGGCCTCCTGCCGGCCCATGGGGGTGGCGTGCTGCACGGGCATGGTCGCGACTCCTTCAGGGGTTTCAGGTATTCGTCCGCCCGAGGGGGAAATGCCGGAAAGGCGGCCGATCTATTCCGGAAGGCAGCGCCCTTGACCAGCGGTTCGCCTCCGGTGATCCGAATGGGTCGAAAGCCGAGTCGGGCGACCGCGATGCGCGCGAGACGGTGGATCTCGTCGTCGGTCAGGGGCCTGTCACGGAAAAGCGGATCCAGCTCTTCGGTCGGCGTGCAGTACGAGCGCCGGAGGTCGCACCGGTCGGTCACGGAGAGCCGCGGATCGGTGTGGACCCGGTCGAACCCGTCGACGAGGCGTGCGCCGCCGTGCCCGTCCGGAGCGGCGGCGCACGGCGTGCAGTGCGGCGGAATACGGCGAGCGGCTCTCCATGAACAAAGAGCCTGGAGTCTTTCCGGTGAGAAAGTCAAGAAAGCGTGCGGTGGTGAGGTCTACGCGGCTTCACGGACGAAATGTGGTTTCATCGGCGGTGCCTATCAGGGGAAAGGGGAGGCCTCTTTGACGGCGTTTCCGGGGCGGGTTTAGTTTCTCCGGGAGAAATGCATTCACGTCGGTTTCTTCGGGTCGGAAGCCGGGAAGGCAGGCCGCATCATGGGTGCTCTGGAAGACCCCACTGACGATCGCTTGGAGATTACGCCGCCCAAGACCTGGGCGACCGGCGTCCCCGCGGTCGCCCACGCCCTGCAGTACTCGCTGAGCCAGACGTCGCCCCGCAGGACGATGCTGACCCTGCTGAACATCAACCAGGCCAAGGGCATCGACTGCCCCGGCTGCGCCTGGCCGGAGCCCGGCAAGCGGCACATGAACGAGTACTGCGAGAACGGCGCCAAGCACATCAACGACGAGGCGACCTCACGGCGCGTGCGCCGTGAGTTCTTCGAGCAGTACACCGTCGAGGAACTGGGCCGTAAGTCCGACTACTGGCTCAACCAGCAGGGCCGGCTGACCGAGCCGATGGTCAAGCGGCCCGGATCGGAACACTACGAGCCCATCGAGTGGGACGCCGCCCTCTCCCTGATGGCCGAGGAGCTGCGCGGCCTGGGCTCTCCGGACGAGGCCCTGTTCTACACCTCAGGCCGGCTCAACAACGAGGCGGCCTTCCTGCTCCAGCTCTTCGCCCGCGCCTACGGCACCAACAATCTGCCGGACTGCAGCAACATGTGCCACGAGTCCAGCGGTTCAGCGCTGATGGAGACCCTCGGCATCGGCAAGGGCAGCGTGAGTCTGGACGACATCCACCAGGCCGATCTGATCTTCGTCGTCGGTCAGAACCCCGGTACGAACCACCCGCGCATGCTGTCGGCCCTGGAGGAGACCAAGCGCAACGGCGGGAGCGTCGTCGCCGTCAACACGCTTCCCGAAGCCGGGCTGATGCGGTTCAAGCACCCGCAGCGGCCCCGCGGCGTGGTCGGCCGGGGCACGGTCATCGCGGACCAGTTCCTCCACATCCGCGCCGGCGGCGACCTCGCCCTCTTCCAGGCCCTCAACCTGCTGCTGCTCGAGGCCGAGGACGCAGCCCCTGGCGCCGTACTGGACCACGACTTCATCCAGAAGAACTGCAGCGGCTTCGAAGCCTTCGCCGAACACGCGCGCAAGACCTCCTGGGAGGATGTCCTCGCGGCCACCGGTCTCACCCGCGAGGAGATCGAGGAGGTCCACGAGCGGGTCCTGAAGGCCAAGAGCGTCATCGTCTGCTGGGCGATGGGCGTCACCCAGCAGAAGCACGGCGTGCCCACCATCCGTGAGATCGTCAACTTCCTCATGCTGCGGGGCAACCTCGGTAAACCCGGAGCCGGTGTATGTCCCGTTCGCGGTCACAGCAACGTCCAGGGCGACCGCACCATGGGGGTGTGGGAGCAGATGCCGCAGAGCTACCTCGACGCGCTGGGACGGGAGTTCGGCTTCACCCCGCCCACGAAGCGCGGCTACGACTCCGTCAACGCCATTCGTGCCATGCGCGACGGCAAAGCGACGTTCTTCCTGGGCGTGGCCGGCAACTTCGTCCGGGCAACCCCGGACAGCGAGGTGACCGAGCAGGCCATGCGCCGCTGCCGGCTGACGGCCCACATCTCCACCAAGCTCAACCGCTCCCACACCGTCTGCGGCGAGACCGCGCTGATCCTGCCCACCCTGGGCCGCAGTGACCGCGACATCCAGGCCGGCGGCGAGCAGTTCATCACGGTCGAGGACTCCATGAGCATGGTCCATGCCTCCCGAGGACGGCTCACCCCGGCCTCGGACGGCCTGTTGAGCGAAGTGGCGATCATCTCGAGGCTGGCCCGCAGCACCCTCGGCCACTCCCCGGAGATCCCCTGGGAGGACTTCGAGGCGGACTACGGCACCGTCCGGGACCGCATCTCGCGTGTCATCCCGGGATTCGAGGACTTCAACGAGCGCGTCGCCGAGCCCGACGGCTTCCAGCTGCCCAACCCGGTCAACTCACTGACCTTCCGCACCCCGACCGGCAAGGCCGTCTTCACCTGCAACGACTTCGAGATGCTGCGGCCGCCCGAGGGGTATCTCATCCTGCAGTCCATGCGGTCACACGACCAGTGGAACACCATCCCGTACGCGATGAACGACCGCTACCGCGGTATCCACAACGGCCGCCGGGTGGTCCTGGTCCATCCCGAGGACATCAGCGAACTGGGCCTGAACGGAATGCAGATGGTGGACCTGGTCAGCGTGTGGCACGACGGCAGCGAGCGCCGGGCCGAGTCGTTCCGGCTGGTGCCCTACCCCACCTCTCGCGGTTCGGCCGCCGCCTACTACCCGGAGACCAACGTGCTGGTCCCCCTGGACAGCGTCGCCGACATCAGCAACTGCCCCACTTCCAAGGGCATCGTGGTGCGTCTGGAGCCGGTGGCATGGGCCGGGTGACCGCGCGCCGACGGGTGCTGCGCATGCGCCGATCGGCCACCGGACTGAGATGCCACAATGAGCCCGACCGGGATCTCACATGGCGAGAGGTGTTCAGCCCGTGCTCTTCCGGCAGCTCGAATACCTGGTCGCTCTGGCGCGGGAGCGGCACTTCGCCCACGCCGCACAGAGCTGCGGGGTGTCCCAGCCCTCCCTGTCCGAGGCCATCCGCAAGCTGGAAGAGGAACTCGAAGTCCCGCTCATCCAACGGGGACGCCGCTTCGACGGCCTGACCGCCGAGGGCGAACGCGTCGTCGTATGGGCGCGCCAGATCCTGGCCGACCGGGACGCTCTGCAGGACGAGGTCGCCGCCATGCGGACGGGCCTCGACGGCCGGATCCGGATAGCCACCGTGCCCAGCGCCGCCACCGCCGTACCGCGCCTGGTGGATCCGCTGTGCACCCGGCACCCGCTGCTCACCGCGCATGTCATGGCCGACCTGACGTCGATAGAGATTCTGACGAGGCTCAGGGACTTCTCCGTCGACGCGGCTCTGACCTACCTGGACGACGAGGTACGCGCCGCGTTCCAGGTGGTGTCGCTGTACCAGGAGAAGTACGTCCTGCTCAGCGATGCGTCCTGGGCCCCGATCGGCGGCGAGACGGTGTCCTGGGCCGAGGCGGCGGCGCTTCCGCTGTGTCTGCTCACGCCTGCCATGCGGGGCAGGCGTACCCTCGACGCCCTCTTCGCCGACGTCGGGGCCGAACCGGTGGCAAGGGTGGAGACCGACTCGTTCGCCTCGCTGATCGCCCACGTGGTCCCAGGGCGCTGGGCCGGGATCGTCCCGCTGGCCTTCGTCCACGCACTCGGTGTGCCGCCCGGGGTGCGTGCGGTCCCCATGGCCGAGCCCTCGCGAGCAGTCGAGATCGGCCTCGTGACCTGCCGTCGGGAGCCCGAGTCGGTGACGGTGCGCGCGCTGGTGGCCACCGCGCGCCAGGTCGACCTCACGCCCCTCGAGCGCCTGCCCCGGATGCCCTCAGGGTTCGGCGCCGCGTCGGGCGTGCGAGGCGACGCGGCCCCACGGCCTTCGGCCGGCTGAGCGGTACGCGCACTTCTCGGCCGGTCCCGCCGCTCGTGGCCACTCATCGACGCGGGCCCCGTCCTTCAGATCGACACCAGGCTGTGCGATGCCATACGCCATGGTCCGAAACGAGGCGTCTGCCATACCCGGCATACGCGGGTGGCCGGCGCCCGACCGGGCGGGCGCCGACTCACAGAGACCCTGGGGGCAGGGCACGACCTGTCGCACCTTGAGAGCCCGAGGCGATCATCATCTGTGCGCGGGCACCCGACCGGGCGCCCGCGTTCAAGACCTCGCATGATCTGCGAAGCGGCTTCCACACGGGAACGCGTCCATCCGGGGACCCGTGGCCGAGGGACGAGCCCTCGGCGCCCCGGTCGGCTCGGGCGGTCAGCCCTCCGTGCGAGCGGGCAGTCGCCATCCCGGGCGCGGGAAGTGGCAGGTGTAGCCCTCCGGGTAACGCTCCAGATAGTCCTGGTGCTCGGGCTCGGCCTCCCAGAAGGGGCCGACCGGCTCGACCTCGGTGACGACCTTGCCCGGCCACAGTCCGGAGGCGTCCACATCCGCGATGGTGTCCTCGGCGATCCGCTTCTGCTCGTCGTCCACGAAGTAGATCGCCGAGCGGTAGCTGAGACCGATGTCGTTGCCCTGGCGGTTCTTGGTGCTCGGGTCGTGGATCTGGAAGAAGAACTCCAAGATCGCGCGGTAGTCGGTCTTCTCGGGGTCGAAAAGGATCTCGATGGCCTCGGCGTGGGTCCCGTGGTTACGGTACGTAGCGTTCGGCACGTCCCCGCCGGTGTAACCGACCCGGGTCGCCGTCACGCCCGGGAGCCGGCGGACCAGGTCCTGCATCCCCCAGAAGCATCCACCCGCCAGCACGGCCCTCTGCGTCTGCGCTGCCATTTCGGCCCCTCCAATATCTTTCGCCTCGGTCACTCGGGCTGCCCGCCTCGCACACGATCGACAACCCGTACTTCTGGCTACATCAGCGTGTCAGGGTCCCAAACAATTCCGGGCCCCCGCGGCTGCCGGCCGCCGCGCGGGCGAGCCGCGCGGACGACGCCGGAACCACTGCCGGTCCACCGGCCCAGTGCCCCTCCCCGCGACGCCGGCTCACCGCCCGTCCGGCTCGGCCGGCGGAACGATCTCCCGCTTGAGGATCTTGCCTGTGGGCCCTTTCGGCAAGGTGTCCGCGATCCATACCTTCCGCGGATACTTGTACGCGGCGACCTGGCGCTTGACGTAATCACGCAGCTCGTCCGGTGTGGCCCGGGCGCCCGGCTTGAGGACGACCGCCGCGCCGACCTCCTCACCGAGATCAGGACTGGGCAGACCGACCACCGCGGCATCGGCCACCGCCGGATGCTTGTACAGCACGGCTTCGACCTCGCGCGGGTACACGTTGTAGCCGCCACGAATGATGAGGTCCTTCTTCCGGCCGACGATCCAGAAGTATCCGTCCTCGTCGACCCGGCCGATGTCGCCGGTGTGGAACCAGCCGTCCCGGACCGCGGCGGCGGTCTCCTCGGGGCGTTGCCAGTACCGCTTCATCACGTTGTGGCCGCGAATCGCGATCTCGCCCGATTCCCCGGGCGGTACCTCCTGGTCGTTGTTGTCGACCACCCGCATCTGGACACCCCGGATCGGGGTACCGACCGAACCGGGCTTGGGCCCGGTCTGCGGGTTGTTGAGCGAGGCGACGGGCGAGGTCTCGGACAATCCGTACCCTTCGAACACGACGCAGTCGAACGCGGCCTGGAAGTCGCGCAGCACCTGGACCGGCATCGCCGCGCCGCCGGAGAAGCAGTACCGCAGCCGGGAGACGTCGTAGGCGTCCCGGCCGGGCTGCCGCAACAGCCTGCTGAATATCGTCGGCACCCCGACGAAGGCCGTCACTCCGTGCCCGGCGAGGATGCCCAGGGCCTTCTCGGCGTCGAAGCGCGGCAGCAGCGTGACGCACGCACCGGAGGCGACGGCGGCGTTGAGAGTGCAGGTCTGCCCGAACGCGTGGAAGAGCGGCAACCCACCGAAAATCACGTCGTCGGGGGTGAGCAAAAGCAGCTCGGTGGCCACGATGTCGCAGTTGCGGGTCAGGTTGGCGTGGGTCAGCTCCGCCCCCTTCGGCTGACCGGTCGTCCCCGAGGTGTAGAGAATCACCGCCGTGTCGTCGTCCCGGTCAGTGAGGTCCTCGGCGGGTGTCCCTGACGCAAGCAGCCGGTCGAATCCGGCGGGATCGACGACGACCGCGTCGGCCCCGGTCTGCTGCGCACCGGCCCGCGCCTCGTCGCCGAAGGTGTGCCAGGCGAACAGCAGCCGGGCACCCGAATCGCCGAGGTAGTAGGCGACTTCCCGGGACTTGAGCAGGGGGTTCATCGGAACGACGATGCCGCCGGCCCGGAGTATGCCGAAGTAGACGATCGCGAACTCGGGGGTGTTGGGGAGCATGATCGCGACTCGTTCGCCTGGTTTCACGCCGCGGTCGCGAAGCAGTCCGGCCATACGGGCGCTGCTCTGGTCGAGCGTGCGATAGGAGGTGGTGTCGTCACCGAGACGCAGCGCGGTGCGATCGGGGTGAGCGCGGGCGCTGCGGACCACGTTGGACGCGAGATGCATGCCGGATCCTCCTTCCGAGGTCTCGGCCTTCCCACGGCCACGTAGCCCCCGCGTGATCGGGGGCTTGCCGCCGCGGCCCTCGCCCTGGACGGGATCTGGAGATGATCAGCAGGGCGAGTCTCACTGGTCGGGGCTTGCGCTCAGGGAGTCCAGCGCGAGGAACTCGAGTCCGTCGCGCCTGAGCCGCTTCAAAGACCCATGATGAGGCCGACGCTACGCCCCGAGCAGGTGCCATGCCACCGACGGCGGGCCGGGGGCGTCGCGTGCTCGTCCACCTTTCGGCCATGGCGCTGCCCACCGCGCAGCTGCGGGTTCGGCGTCGGGAGCGCGGCGGCTCCTGGCCGTGTCACCGCCTGCCAGGACCTTCGCCGTTGGGTGCGGCTCGTCCTCAGTGAGTCTCCGCTCCGGCTGCCTCGGGGGACGTGAGAGCGGCCTGCATCGCCACCCCGTCCACGTAGGAGTGCTTCTCCTTCACCGCACCGTTCTCGACCAGGACGAAATCCGCGAGATCCACGTCGACCGCGGCTCCCGACACGGACGTCCCGGTCGGCTTCCACTGGACGACCCAGAAGTCCTCACCGGTGCGCAGCGAGATGAACTCGAAGGCCAGATCCGGGACGAGCGCGAACATCCCGGCCACCGTCTCGCGGATGGCCGCGCGCCCCCGCACCCCGCGGCCGCCCGGCTGTGGCTGGAGTACCTCTTCAGCACCGAAGGCCAGAATCTCCGGCTCGCCGGATACGCCCGCCCCGTGCTGATGGACGCCATGCGGCGCAGCGGCACCCTGGACACGGCCGCCGCCGCGAGGCTGCCGACGGTCGAGGGGACGCCGCAGTTCCCCACGGACGCGCAGTTGGAGAAGTCGCAGCAGACGGTCCTCCAGCCGTGGGAGCGGGCCGTCGGGGGCTGAGCGCGCGGTTGTGGAGAAGAGGGCCGGCCGCCGGGACCTGCACAGTACCGACGGGTAACATGGCGGCCTCGCCCGCCGGAAGGAAGGGAAGCCGTGGCCATGCCCGTCAGTGACGTCGAGGCATTCTTCGAACGGGTGGCGGGGGATCGCTTCGTCCCCACCGCCTGCGCCCGGGGCCCCTGGGACGAGCACAGCCAGCACGCGGGGCCGCCCGCCGCGCTGCTCGGGCGGGCTGTCCAGTCCCGCCCCGGGTCCCGAGAAAACATGCGCCTCGCCCGGATCACCTTCGAGATCCTGCGGCCGGTGCCCTTGCGCCCGCTGTCGGTGACCACGCGGGTCCTCAGGGAGGGCCGGAGCGTGGAGCTGGTCGAGGCGTCCCTGACCCCGGACGGCGGGGACGAGGTGATGCGGGCGAGGGCACTGCGCATCCGGACCGCTCCCGGTTCCGTGACCCCGACGATGGACGTTCCTGTCGTCCGCGCCCCTGAGGAGTCCAGTCCCGAGGCGTTCTTCCCCGTGCCATGGGACATCGGCTACCACACAGCCATGGAGACGCGGTTCGCGGAGGGTTCCTTTCTCGCGCTTGGGCCGGCGACCTGCTGGATGCGCATGCGGGTTCCCTTGGTGGCGGGGGAGGCGATCACACCGCTGGACCGCGTCCTGGTGGCGGCGGATTCCGGCAATGGGCTGAGCAACGTGCTCGACTTCGCGTCGCAGGTGTTCATCAACCCCGACCTGACAGTCCACCTGCACCGCCACCCCATCGGGGAATGGGTCTGTCTCGACGCCCGCACCAGCATCGATGAGGACGGGATGGGCATGGCCGAAGCCGCGCTCCACGACGAACGCGGTCCGATCGGCCGCAGCGTGCAGAGCCTCTTCGTCGGCAGCCGGGGCTGAGGAACGTGAGCCGCGGCTTGGGGTCTCGTGCGTCCCGGCCGGCGGGCGCGGGATGGGCGCACCACTGTTGGCGCGCCCACCCAGCGCCTGCATCACTGTTGGCGAAACACTGGCTACTGAATACCGTATACACAAGCCCGCCTCCCCGGCGGTCAGCGGTTCTTCGGATTTCGCAGCGGATTGAGGTGGCCAGCATGCTCGTACCAGCATCCCGTCCCGCCCAGCCCACCACCGGCCCCACCGGCGACGAGACGGTCATCGACCGCCTCGTACGGTCCAACAGGGGCTACGCCGCCGGATTCGCCGACCCGGGCATGGGTGCCCGGCCGGTCCTCGGCGTCGCCGTCGTGGCCTGTATGGACGCCCGGCTGGATCTGCACGCCGCGCTCGGCCTCGAACTGGGCGACTGTCACACCATCCGCAACGCGGGCGGCGTCGTCACCGACGACACGATCCGTTCTCTCACGATCAGTCAGCGGGCGCTCGGCACCCGCAGCATCGTCCTGATCCACCACACCGGCTGCGGTCTCGAGTCCCTGACCGAGGAGTTCCGGCACGAGTTGGAGATGGAGGTCGGCCAGCGGCCCGCCTGGGCGGTCGAGGCCTTCCGCGACGTCGACCAGGACATACGGCAGTCGATGCAGCGGGTGCGCACGTCGCCGTTCCTGCTGCACACGGACGACGTGCGCGGCTTCGTGTTCGACGTGAAGACCGGAGCGCTGCGGGAGGTCGGCGCACGGTCCTGATTCGGCGTCAGCTCTGCCGAGCCTCTCGGCCGCGAGCTGCGCGAGAGGCCAAGAGCAAATTGCTCCGGTTCCCCTCTGGTGCATCCACAGCACGCTTCGGCATACTGTATGCAATCTTCTCCAGAGGGGGTCCCCGTGTCGTATCGCAGCACTCTCTCCCGTCTCCTGGACGCCGTCATCGCCCCCTCCGCCGAGAGGGTCCGGGCGCAGGGCAGGTTCCCGCGCAGTTCGCTGACGGCCCTGGGGCGGGCGGGACTTCTGGGACTCACCGTCTCCACCGACCTCGGGGGCGGTGGGCGTGGGCTCGCGGACGCCGCCGACGTGGTGACGCGGGTGGCCGGCGCCTGTCCGGCGACCGCCGCCGTGCTTCAGTCCCACTATGCGGCAGCCGCCGTCGTCGAGGCGTACGGCAGTCGCTGGCTCCGTGGCGAGATCGCCGCCGGGCATCACCTCAGCAGCCTCGCTCTGGATGAGCCCGCGGCCGAAGGTCGCCGAACGCGGCTTCAGCCGGGAGCCCCTGACGCCTCCGCGACCCGCTCCGGTGGCGTGGTCGCCCTGCGCGCCCGCAAGCACGACGTGGTCGCGGCCGGAGAGGCGGACAGCTACATCTGGTCCTCACGGCCGCTCGCCGCGCGGGACGGGCTGACCCTGTGGGTGGTCCCGGCGCACGCCGCCGACCTGTTCGTCCCGGCGCGTCCGGACCGGGCGGGCCCGTACGGCAGCGGGACCTCCACGGTCTTCGCCGACCCGGTGCTGATCCCCGCCGATGCGATGCTCGGGCCGGACGGCGAGGGGTTCGGCATCGTGCAAGGCATCGTCGAGCCGTGGCTGCTCGAGTTGCAGACCGCCGTGGGCGCCGCAGCCACCGGCCCGGTGGCGGTCGGCGGCTCCTTCGGGCCCGCTCGCCTCGCCACGGATTCTCTTGCCTGACGCAGGGAAGCCGACTCGTCGACCGGCCGGGACCGGGCCGCTCGTCGGGACGCGGGTGGGTGGAGGCCGTGCGCCTGGCGGCCCGTCAGCTCTGGTCCGTCTCCGCGGCGATCGCGTTCCGGTACTCGGCGACGGTACGGCGGGTGTGCTGCCGCATGATCTCGCAGGCGCGGTCGGGATCGCCGTCGGCGATGGCCTGGATGAGCTGGGCGTGCTCGTTCCACGCGTCCTTGCCGCGGGGCTTGGCGATGGGGGTGTAGTACCACCGCACCTTCTGGCCGACCTGCGCGATCAACTCGGTGAGTACGGAGTTGCCGGCCACGGAGGTGATGTGGGCGTGCAGGGCGGTGTTGGCCGCGACGAGCCGTTCGACGTCGTCCTCGGCGAGGGCGTCGACGCCGGCCTGCTGCAGTGCCCAGAGCTGTTCGACGTCCTTGGGCTTCGCGTGCTGGGCGGCGAGTTCGGCGGAGTGGGTCTCCAGCACCGAGCGGACGCTGAGGAGTTCGGTGGCTTCTTCCGGGGTGGGGGAGTGGACGAAGGCGCCCTGCGCGGGGCGCAGATCGACCCAGCCGCTGGTCTGCAGGCGCTGAAGGGCTTCGCGAACGGGCTGGCGGCTGACGCCGAGGTGTTCGGCGAGTTCGGCCTCGACGAGATGCTGTCCTGGCTTGAGCGAACCATTGATGATCAGTTCGGTCAGAGCGTCGTAGACCGCCTGGCGCAGCGGAGCCGGGCGAGCCACGCGGCGGGTCGCCGCGGCTGTCAGAGCCTCGCGCATGGGACCCCCGTTCTGCCGTCCACCGGTGCGTCGGACGGCTCTGCCTGTGGTGGCGCCGGAATGATCGTTGGCGGCTTTCTCAGCATACAGGTTTTGGTATGCAAGATGGCGTGTGCCGCTGGCCTGCGGCGATGTCATGCCGGTCCGGTCACTCGGGCGCCGTCGACCAGCTTTGTGCCCATTTGTCGAAGCCGGGCAACGGCCCGCGCATCTGCGTATTTTCCGCTGCGGAACTTCTGTATACAGAAACCTGTATGGGGTATGGTCGAACGAGGAGGCGCAGCGATCATGACGATTCGCGGGAGTGACGTGACGATCGAGGACGTGGTCCGCAGGGTGGTGGCCGGTCACCGGGATCAGCGCGGTTCGCTGCTCCCCGTACTGCACGCCGTACAGGCCGAGTTGGGCCATGTGCCGCAAGAGGCGATTCCGGTGCTCGCCGACGAGCTCAACCTCTCCCGGGCCGACGTCCACGGAGTGGTGACCTTCTACCACGACTTCCGCCGCGAGCCCGCCGGGCGCACGACCGTACGGATCTGCCGTGCCGAGGCGTGCCAGGCCCTGGGCGCCGGCGAACTCGAGGACTACGCCCGCGAGGCCGGGCTGTCCCTGGGGGAGACGTCTGCGGACGGGTCGGTGACCGTCGAGCAGGTCTTCTGCCTCGGCAACTGCGCCCTCGGGCCGTCCGTAGAGGTGAACGGACGGCTGCACGGGCGCGTCGGCAAGGCCCGGCTGGGCGCGATCCTGAACGAGGCGGTCTCCTCATGAACGACGCATCGCACTCCACGGCCAAGGTCTACGTCCCGCGCGACTCGGCCGCCCGCTCCGTCGGCGCGGACGAGGTCGCGGACGCCCTGCAACGCGTGGCCGCCCGCGGAGACTTCGACATCGACGTGGTGCGCAACGGATCGCGCGGCATGCTGTGGCTGGAGCCGCTGATCGAGGTGGTCACCCCGCAGGGGCGGATTGGCTACGGACCGGTGGCCCCCTCGGACGTGGAGGACCTCCTGGCCGCCGGCATGCTCGACGGGGCCGACCATCCGCTGCGGCTCGGTGTCGTGGACGAACTGCCCTGGCTGGCCCGCCAGACCCGCGTCACCTTCGCCAGAGTCGGCGTGACCGACCCCTTGTCGCCAGAGGACTACCTCGCGCACGGTGGGCTGACGGGGCTGCGCACGGCTCTGGGGCTCAGGCCCGAGGATGTGGTCGCCGAGGTCACCGAGTCGGGGTTGCGGGGCCGGGGCGGCGCGGGATTCCCCGCGGGCATCAAATGGAAGACCGTCCTGGAGTGCACGGACGAGCTGAAGTTCGTCTGCTGCAACGCCGACGAGGGCGACAGCGGGACCTTCGCCGACCGCATGGTCATGGAGGGCGACCCGTTCATGCTCATCGAGGGCATGACCATCGCCGCGCACGCGGTGGGCGCGAGCGAGGGATACGTCTACATCCGCTCGGAGTATCCCGACGCGGTGGCCACGATGCGCTCGGCGATCGGGATCGCGCGCGAGCACGGCTGGCTCGGCAAGGGAATCCTCGGCTCGGCGCTCGACTTCGACCTGCACGTCCGCGTCGGCGCCGGCGCGTACATCTGCGGCGAGGAGACCTCCATGCTGGAGAGCCTGGAGGGCAAGCGGGGCACGGTCCGCTCGAAGCCGCCGATCCCCGCGAGCCAGGGCCTGTTCGGCAAGCCGACCGTGGTGAACAACGTCCTCACCCTGGCCACCGTGCCGACCGTGCTCGCCCACGGGGCGAAGGCCTACCAGGAACTCGGTGTCGAACGGTCGCGCGGCACCCAGGTGTTCCAGCTGGGCGGCAACGTCGCGCACGGCGGCATCGTGGAGACCGCGTTCGGTGTCACCCTGCGCGAACTCGTCGAGGACTACGGCGGCGGCACGTTCTCCGGACGGCCCGTGCGCACGGTGCAGGTCGGCGGGCCGCTCGGCGCCTATCTGCCGACCTCGATGCTCGACCTGCCCATGGACTACGAGGCCTTCGCCGCGGCCGGTGCGATGGTCGGCCACGGCGGCATCGTCGTCTTCGACGACACCGTCGACATGGCCGCCCAGGCGCGCTTCGCCATGGAGTTCTGCGCCGAGGAGTCCTGCGGCAAGTGCACACCCTGCCGGGTCGGTTCGGTACGCGGTGTCGAAGTGATCGACAAGATCGTGGCCGGGCAGCACCGGGACGAGAACCTGGCGTTGCTCGAGGACCTGTGCGACCTGATGACCGATGGCTCCCTGTGCGCCATGGGCGGGCTGACGCCGATGCCCGTGCGCAGCGCCATCGCGCATTTCCCGGACGACTTCCTCGCGCGCACCCCCGGCCGGGAGAACCAGCCCCAGCACGCGACTGGCGCGAGGACGGAGGGCACGGCATGACACTTCTCAAGGAACCCGACTTCGGCACCCCGGACCGGCCCGGCGAGGCGACGGTGTCGGTGGAGGTGGACGGACTGCCGGTCACCGTCCCCGAGGGCACGTCGGTGATGCGGGCCGCCGCGCTGGCCGGCGTCGACATACCCAAACTGTGCGCCACCGACAGCCTCGAGCCGTTCGGCTCCTGCCGGCTGTGCGTGGTGGAGATCGACGGCCGTCGCGGCACCCCTGCGTCCTGCACCACACCGGTGGCCGACGGCATGAAGGTGCGCACCCAGACCCCGAAGGTGGAGAAGCTCCGCCAGGGCGTCATGGAGCTCTACATCTCCGACCACCCCCTGGACTGCCTCACCTGCCCGGCCAACGGCGACTGCGAACTGCAGGACATGGCGGGCGTCGTCGGGCTGCGGCAGGTCCGGTACGGCTACGAGGGCGCCAATCACCTCGACGCCGAGAAGGACACGTCCAACCCGTACTTCGACTTCGACGCGTCCAAGTGCATCGTCTGCTCCCGCTGCGTACGCGCCTGCGGCGAGGTGCAGGGCACGTTCGCGCTGACCATCGAGGGGCGCGGCTTCGACTCCAAGGTCTCCCCGGGCGCCGGGGAGACGTTCATGGACTCCGAGTGCGTCTCCTGCGGGGCGTGCGTGCAGGCCTGCCCGACCTCGACGCTCCAGGAGCGTTCGGTGGTCGAACTCGGCATGCCGACCCGATCGGTGGTGACCACCTGCGCGTACTGCGGCGTCGGCTGCTCGTTCAAGGCCGAACTGCGCGGCGATGAGCTGGTGCGGATGGTGCCGTACAAGGACGGCGGGGCGAACGAGGGCCACTCCTGTGTGAAGGGCCGGTTCGCCTTCGGCTACGCGACGCACCCCGACCGGAAGCTCAAGCCCATGGTCCGCGACAAGATCACCGATCCATGGCGTGAGGTCGAGTGGGACGAGGCCATCGGCACGGTCGCCCGGCGGATGCGCCAGATCCAGGAAAGGTACGGATCGGGTTCGATCGGTGCCATCTCCTCGTCCAGGTGCACCAACGAAGAGGTCTACGTCGTCCAGAAGATGGTGCGCGCGGCCTTCGGCAACAACAACGTGGACACCTGTGCCCGCGTCTGCCACTCCCCGACGGGATACGGCCTCAAGCAGACCTTCGGCGAGTCGGCGGGCACGCAGGACTTCCGTTCGGTGGCGCAGGCCGACGTGATCATGGTGATCGGGGCGAATCCGACGGACGGTCACCCGGTGTTCGCGTCGCGGATGAAGCGCCGGCTGCGCGAGGGCGCGAAGCTGATCGTGGTCGACCCCCGCCGCATCGATCTGGTCCGCTCGCCGCACATCGAGGCCACGCACCATCTCCAGCTGCGGCCGAGCACCAATGTCGCGGTGGTCAACGCCATGGCGCACGTCGTGGTCACCGAGGGCCTGGTCGACCGGTCCTTCGTGGAGCAGCGGTGCGAAGGTTTCGACGAGTGGGCGGAGTTCGTCGCCCGCCCCGAGAACAGCCCGGAGGCGACCGAGGCTCTCACCGGTGTTCCGGCCGAGGAACTACGGGCCGCGGCCAGGCTGTACGCCGAGGCGCCCAACGGGGCCATCTACTACGGCCTCGGCGTCACCGAGCACAGCCAGGGCTCGACCATGGTGATGGGTATGGCCAACCTGGCGATGGCCTGCGGCAACATCGGCCGTGACGGCGTGGGCGTGAATCCGCTGCGCGGCCAGAACAACGTGCAGGGCTCCTGCGACATGGGCTCGTTCCCGCATGAGCTGCCCGGCTACCGGCACGTCTCCGACGACGCGGTGCGCACTGTGTTCGAGAACCTGTGGGGCGGCACCATCCTCGCCGAGCCCGGGCTGAGGATTCCCAACATGTTCGACGCGGCGATCGACGGAAGCTTCCGCGGTCTGTTCGTGCACGGCGAGGACATCGCCCAGTCCGACCCGAACCTCAAGCACGTCACCGCCGCGCTCGAGGCGATGGAACTGGTGGTCGTACAGGACCTGTTCCTCAACGAGACGGCCAAGTTCGCGCATGTCTTCCTGCCCGGCGCGTCCTTCCTCGAGAAGGACGGCACGTTCACCAACGCCGAACGCCGGATCAACCGGGTGCGCGCGGTGATGAAGCCGAAGTCGGGCAAGCACGAGTGGCAGATCGTGTGCGAGATCGCCACCGCCATGGGCTACCCCATGTCCTACGACCATCCCGGCCAGATCATGGACGAGATCGCCGCGGTCACACCGACCTTCGCCGGCGTCTCCTTCGCGCTGCTGGACAAGCTCGGCAGCATCCAGTGGCCGTGCAACGAGTCGGCACCGGAAGGCACGCCGGTCATGCACGTGGACGAGTTCGTGCACGGCAAGGGCAAGTTCGTGGTGACCGCCTATGTGCCGACGAACGAACGCAGCACCCGGCGCTTCCCGTTGGTGCTCACCACCGGACGCATCCTCAGCCAGTACAACGTCGGCGCCCAGACCCGCCGTACCGGCAACGTGGCCTGGCACCCCGAGGACATCCTGGAGTTGCACCCCCACGACGCCGAGGTACGCGGCATCTCGGACGGTGACCTGGTGACGCTGGCCAGCCGGGTCGGGCAGACCACATTGCGCGCGGAGATCTCCGACCGTATGCCGACGGGCGTGGTGTACACGACGTTCCATCACCCCGTGACCGGTGCCAACGTGGTGACCACGGAGAACTCCGACTGGGCGACCAACTGCCCCGAGTACAAGGTGACCGCCGTACAGGTCGGGCTCGCGCATCCGCTCCGGCGCGGCGACGACACGGAGGAAGTCGAGGACGACGTGCTGACGGTGGTGGACTGAGATGACCGCCACCGTGCCACCGGAACGCCGTATGGCGAACGACATCGCCGCGAATCTCGCACACCTCCCGAAGGACCGGGCCGTCGAGGCGGTCGCGGGGCACATGGACAGGTTCTGGGACCCACGGATGCGCACCCGGCTCTTCGAGTACGTCGACACCGGAGCGGACGGACTGGACCCCCTGGTGGTCGCCGCGGTCCGGCTCATGCGCTGACCCGCGCCCCCGAAGGTGCCTTCCGCGCCCGGATGACGAGGCTTCCCTCTGCCTCTGCCACCGGAGCCGGGAGGCCCTTCGGCATGCCCGGACTCGCCACGCGGCAGGCCTGGTTGCCACGGTCGCGGGCGTCCGTCCCTTCCCCGACGCCGGGTTAGGACGCGGTGCGCGGAGCCTGTACACCTCGCGAGGATACTGCATACAGTATCCATCTACGCCGTCCCTTTCAGGAGGAGTCACCGTGAAAATCGCAGTCCTCGGAGCCGGCGCGATAGGCGCCTACGTCGGAGCGGCACTGCACCGGGGTGGCGCTGAGGTCCACCTGATCGCCCGGGGCGAGCACCTGCGGGCCATGCGCGCACACGGAGTCCACGTCCGCAGCCCCCGGGGGGACTTCGTGGCGCGGCCGCACGCCACGGACGACCCGGCCGAGATCGGCCCGGTGGACTATGTGTTCTTGGGGCTGAAGGCGCACTCCTACCCGTCCAGCGGACCGCTGGTCGCCCCGCTGCTCGGCGACCGGACCGCGGTGGTGGCAGGGCAGAACGGCATTCCGTGGTGGTACTTCCACAAGCTGGCAGGCCCCTACGAAGGACTGAAGATCGAGGCGGTCGACCCGGGCGGCGCCACCAGCAAGGTGCTGCCGCCGGAACGGGCCATCGGCTGCGTCGTCTACCCCGCCACGGTCATCGAGTCCCCCGGCGTCATCCGGCACTTGGAGGGCACGCGCTTCTCCATCGGTGAGCCGTCGGGGGAGGTCTCCGAACGGTGCACGGCGCTGAGCGAAGCCATGGTCGCGGGCGGACTGAAGTGTCCCGTGGAGTCGAATCTCCGCGACGACATCTGGATCAAGCTGATGGGCAACGTGGCGTTCAATCCGATCAGCGCGCTCACCCGGGCGACGATGGCCGAGATCTGCCGGCACCCCCTCACCCGCCGGCTGGTCGCCCAACTCATGGAGGAGACCCTCGACATCGCGGCCCGGGTCGGCAGCCGCCCCGCCATCTCGATCGAGAAGCGGCTGCGCGGCGCAGAAGGAGTGGGGGACCACAAGACCTCGATGCTCCAGGACCTGGAGGCCGGCAAGCAGCTCGAACTCGACGCCATCGTGACCGCGGTGGTGGAGATGGCCGACATCTGCGGCGCCGAGGCGCCCACGCTGCGTGCGATCCACGCCGCCACCGACCTCCTCGCGCAGCGCGGTGTGGTCGGCCCGGGCAGCGGCAGCAGCGCCCCGAAGCCGGCCTCGGCCTAGCGCGGACCGTTGCGGCAGCACCGGTGCGGCACAGCCGCGCCCGCCGCAACGGCTCCGGGGCAGGGGCGTAACAGAAGACCCCGGGGTGTCGCGCTCGTGTGCCGGGCTGATCACACGGCATCTTGTCCGCCTTCGGCCGGCTCAGGGATGATCTTCCCGTCCCAGGTGCCGACCGGTGCGGGCGGCCCTGTGACTCCGCCGGAGGCCGGGCGCGGCCCCGGGCAGAGAGGAGTCGTTCATGCTGTTCCGCCAGCTGGAGTACTTCGTGGCGGTGGCCAGGGAGAGGCACTTCGCCCGCGCGGCCGAGGCCTGCTACGTCTCGCAGCCCGCGCTCTCGGCGGCCATCGCCAAGCTCGAGCGGGAGCTGAACGTCACGCTGATCAACCGGGGCCACAACTACCAGGGCCTGACCCCGGAAGGGGAACGGCTCGTCGTGTGGGCCAAACGGATCCTCGCCGAGCAGGACGCCTTCAAGGCCGAGGTGGCGGCGGTCCAGTCGGGCATCACCGGCACGCTGCGGCTGGGCACGGAGCCCACGGCGTCGACGACGTTGGCGCTGCCCGTGGCCGCCTTCTGCGCGGCCCATCCGCTGGCCAAGGTGCAGGTCCGCTCCCGGCTGTCGACGAAGGAACTCCTGCGCCAGCTCCGCGAGTTCGAACTGGACGCGGCGATAGCCCACTTCGCTCCCGGCGACCGCGAGAACCTCCAGGTGATGCCGCTGTACGAGGAGAGGTACATGCTCCTCGTCTCGGGCGACCATGTGATCTCCCAGACCAGCACCATGACATGGACGGAGGCGGCCCAGCTCCCGCTCGCGCTGCTGACGCCGGACCACCGGATCCGCGAGCTCATCGACAGCGTGTTCGCGGACAAGGGGGTCGTGGTCACCCCCCAGGTGGAGACGGACTCGATCGCCTCCCTCTACGCACACGTGGGCGGTGGCGAGTGGGCGAGCATCGTGCCGCACTCATGGCTGCGGGCGATGCCGGTCATCGGCAGGACCAGGGCGGTGCGCCTGGTCGACCCCGATGCCAGGGCCCAGGTCTCGGTGGCGATCCACGCGGCGACCCCCGGTTCGGTCGCCGCCCGGGCCTTCGTCAACGCGGCGACGAGCCTGTCGCTCGACGACTTCTTCGACCAGCCGCTGCCCACCGAGCACCGGGTGGTGCGGTGACACGGCCGCCCGGGACACCTGGCGACATATGCGCGGTGAGCGGGGAGCAGCCGTCACCTGAGCAGCCGGCAGGGTGAGCGGAAGCGCTGTGTGGCGCAAGCCCCGTGTCGCGAGAGCCGTGCGTGTGAGGCAAGCCCCGTGTGGCGGAAGGCCGGTGTGGAGACGGAAGCGCCCGTGACGGAAGCCCCGTGTGGCGAGAGCCGTGCGTGTGAAGCAAGCCCCATGCGGCGGAAGCCCGGTGTGAGACGCAAGCCCTGTGTGGCGAGAGCCGTGCGTGTGAAGCAAGCCCCGTGTGGCGGAAGGCCGGTGTGGAGACGGAAGCGCCCGTGACGCAAGCCCCGTGTGGCGAGAGCCGTGCGTGTGAGGCAAGCCCCGTGTGGCGGAAGGCCGGTGTGGAGACGGAAGCGCCCGTGACGGAAGCCCCTGTGACACACAAACCCGTCCGTCATCGCGCGTACCGGGCCTCCACCGCCCGCCGGTCGAGCGCCCCCTGGGCCGTGTGCGGCAGCGCGGCGACGACCTCGAGCCGGTCGGGCACCTCGAAGGCGGTCAGCCGGTCCCGGCAGTACTGCAGGATCTCCTCGGCCCCGACGCCCTCGCCCTCGTGCACGACGACGGCGGCGCCCACGCGCTGGCCGTAGGCCGCGTCCGGCACGGCGAACACGGCCGCCTCGGCGACTCCGGGGCATCCGGCGAGGATGTCCTCGACGTGTTCGGGCGAGACCTTCTCGCCCCCGCGGTCGATGAGGTTCTTGATGCGCCCGCTGAGGTACAGGTGGCCGTCCTCGTCCAGCGTGCCGAGGTCTCCGGTGCGGAACCAGCCGTCGGTGAAACTGCGCGCGGTCTCGGCCGGGTCGGCGAGGTAGCCACGCGTGACGGTGAGTCCCTGCACCCACACCTCGCCCTCCACACCTACGGGACAGGTGCGCCCCCTCGCGTCCACGACACGAAGGTCCACTCCGGTCGGGCCGCCGACCGACGCCTGCTTCAGGGGCCCCCGCTGGTGCAGTGGCTCACTCGTTGCCTGGTGCGTGGCCTCGGTCATCCCGTACGCGGACAGCAGCGGAGCGCCGAGCGTACGCTCCAGGGCCCGCTGCGTGGCCGTGTTGAGCGGGGCGCTGGAACTCCGCACGAATCTCAGCGGCGGGACCCTCGGCCCGGGGAACTCGATTGCGGAGCTGTCCAGCAGGATCTCGTGGACGGCAGGGACCGCGGTGAACCATGTGGCGGTCGCGGCCCGCAGGTCGGCCCAGAACGTCCGGGCCGAGAACCGGCCCCGCTCCGGCAGCAGTACGCACCCTCCGCTGGCGAGTGTCGCCAGGAGCGCCGCGAACAGCCCGTGACCGTGGAAGAACGGCATCACCGCGACCGTCGCGTCGCCGGGGCCCAGCTCGTACGTGGCGCAGATGCCTCGCACGGAGGCGGCCACATTGGTGTGTGTGAGCGGGACCATCTTGGCCCGGTCGGTGGTGCCGGCGGTGAACAGCACGAGGGCGTCATGGGCGCGGAGTTCGTGTGCCGCGCCACGGACGCGCCGTACGGTGCGGACGCCGGTGTCCAGGAGGGCCGCCGCCGTACCGGCACGCGACACCTCGACCCGCAGGGGCCAGACCGGGACCCGGACCTGTTCGGCCGACCCGGCGCCGGCCGCCGGGGGGCCGGCGAGGACCGCCTGCGCGCCCAGCGCCTCCAGCCGCGCGGACAATTGTGGCGCGGGCAGGGCGGGATCCATGGGCGCGACCACCAGCCCGGCACGCGCCGCACCGAGCAACGCGACGACGAACTCGGCGGTGTTGGCGCAGATCAGTCCCACCGCGTCGCCACGGTCGAGCCCCGTGCGACCGAGCCGGGCCGCCACGTCGTCGACGAGGGTGGACAGGGCGCGGTAGGACAGCGGCACCCGGTCCCCGGTGACGACGAGGGCCCCGGCGTGCGGACGGTCGCGTACGTGCCGGTCGAGAACATCGCTCAGGCCCGCGATCGCCGGGGGCCGGTACCGGTCCGCGTTGCGCACCGATGCCGCGGCCGGAACGGCCATGACCCCACCTCCTCGTGCGCCTTCCGATGAAGCAGTCCCCTGTGAGCCTGCGGTGGCGCACAGCACCCGTCCAATACGCGCTTGCGAACGCCCGATAGCAGCCGTTTATCAAGGGTGTTGAAAGGCCGTGCGGCCCGCCCCGACCAGGGCTCGATAGATGCTGTTTATCGGCTGGTCGCCGATGGGTCTTGGACGCGGCGATGCGCGCTGCGGAAGGTGAGAACAGAAGCCGCAGCAGCACGACTTGCCCCAAGGAGGACCTCGGACCATGACCGCCCCCTCACCACTGGAGACCGCGGCGAACGCCGACGTGCCGGCCGAGCTCACCGATGGGTACCACCTGGTCGTCGACGCACTGAAGATGAACGACGTCGACACCATCTACGGGGTGGTCGGCATCCCGATCACCGACCTGGCCCGCCTCGCACAGGCCCAGGGCATCCGCTACATCGGCTTCCGTCACGAGAGCAACGCGGGACACGCGGCGGCGGCGGCCGGGTACCTCACGAAGAAGCCCGGCGTATGCCTGACCGTGTCGGCACCGGGCTTCCTCAACGGGCTGGTCGCGCTGGCGAATGCCACCACCAACTGCTTCCCCATGGTGCAGATCTCGGGCTCCAGCGAGCGCCACCTGGTCGACCTCAAGCAGGGCGACTACGAGGAGATGGACCAGCTGGCCGCCGCGCAGCCGTTCTGCAAGGCCGCGTACCGGGTGAGCCGGGTGGAGGACATCGGCCGCGGTATCGCCCGCGCCCTGCGCACCGCGATCTCGGGGCGCCCCGGCGGTGTCTACCTCGACATCCCGGCCGCGGTGCTCGGCGCCATCATGGACGCGGAGGAGGGAGCGAAGACGCTGAGCCGTCTCGTCGACCCCGCGCCGCGCCAACTCCCGTCCGCCGAGGCCGTGGACCGGGCGATCGAGCTCCTGGCCGGCGCGCAGCGGCCGCTCGTGGTGCTCGGCAAGGGCGCCGCTTACGCACAGGCGGACGCCAAGATCCGCACGTTCATCGAGTCCACCGGTGTGCCGTACGTACCGATGTCGATGGCGAAGGGGCTGCTGCCCGACGACCACCCGCAGTCGGCGGCCACCGCCCGTTCGCTCGCGCTCAAGAAGGCCGATGTCGTGATGCTCGTGGGCGCGCGCCTCAACTGGCTGCTGAACCACGGCGAGGCGCCGCAGTGGAACCCCGACGCGAAGTTCGTCCAGGTGGACATCGAGCCCAAGGAGATGGACAGCAACCAGCCCATCGCCGCGCCGCTCGTCGGTGACATCGAGTCCGTGCTCGACGTACTGGCGGAGCGGACCAAGCCGGGCCAGATCGCGGCCCCCACGGCCTGGCGGGAGGAACTGGCCGCACGCTCGGCGCAGAACGTCGCCAAGATGGCGGAGCGCCTCAAGGCCGACCCGCATCCCATGCAGTTCATGGGTGCCTTGAAGGCGGTGCGCGATGTCGTGCACGAGCGCCCCGAGACGTACATCGTCAACGAGGGCGCCAACGCACTGGACATCGCGCGCAACGTGATCGACATGCGGGTGCCGCGCCACCGCCTCGACAGCGGCACGTGGGGCGTCATGGGCATCGGCATGGGCTACGCCATCGCCGCCGCCGTGGAGGGCGGCGCGCCCGTCGTGGCCGTGGAGGGCGACAGCGCGTTCGGCTTCAGCGGGATGGAGATCGAGACGATCTGCCGCTACAACCTGCCTGTCGTCACGGTCATCATGAACAACGGCGGTGTCTACCGGGGCGACGACGTCAACCCCCTCGGTGACGCCCCGTCCCCGACGACCCTCATGCTCTCGGCTCGCCACGACCAGATGATCGAGGCGTTCGGCGGCAAGGGCTACCGCGCGACCACGCCCGCCGAGGTCACCGCCGCCCTCACCGAGGCGCTGGAGTCGGGCGGTCCGGCGCTCATCGACTGCGTGATCGACCCGTCGGCCGGCACCGAGAGCGGCCACATCTCGCACCTCAACCCCAAGGGCATCACGGTCGGCAACATCACGCCGGCGAAGAAGTAGCGCCTGCGACGCGAGCGCCACAGACGCGAGCGCCGCCGAGGCGATCCCGCCGACGCGAGTGCCGGCCATCCCGGGCCCGCGAACCGCGAATTCGGCGTCCGCGGGCCTGGTAGCCCGAGCACCCGCAATCGGAGGGCCTGCCGCCCCAGGACTCGCCGTCCCGGTGCCTGCCGTCCGAACGCCTTTGAACCCCGAACTCCCGTCCCACACACCCACCCTCGCACCAGAGCATTCAGGAAAAGGAAGCCACATGAGTGAAAAGCCGCTCGCCGGAATCAAGGTGATCGACTTCACCGGGGTCCAGGCCGGTCCCGCGTGCACCCAGATGCTCGCCTGGTTCGGCGCCGATGTCATCAAGGTCGAGCGCATCAGCGGCGGAGATGTGACCCGCCGTCAGCTGCGTGACATCCCTGACATCGACGCCCTCTACTTCACGATGCTGAACAGCAACAAGCGCTCGCTGGCCATCAACACCAAGACCCCCGAGGGCAAGGAGGTCATGGAGAGACTGATCCGCGAGTCGGACATCCTGGTCGAGAACTTCGCGCCGGGCGCCATGGACCGTATGGGTCTCGGGTGGGACCACATCCATGAGCTGAACCCGCGCCTGATCTTCGGTTCCGTCAAGGGCTTCAACGACGACTCCAAGTGGAACGACCTCAAGGTCTACGAGAACGTCGCGCAGGCCGCCGGCGGCGCCGCGTCCACCACCGGGTTCTGGGACGGCCCGCCCACCATCAGCGGCTCGGCCCTCGGTGACAGCAACACCGGTATGCACCTGCTGATCGGCCTGCTGACGGCGATCATCCAGCGCAACCAGACGGGCCTTGGGCAGAAGGTGTCGGTGTCGATGCAGGACGCCGTGCTCAACCTGACCCGGGTCAAGCTGCGTGACCAGCAGCGTCTGGAGCGGGTCGGCTACCTGGAGGAGTACCCGCAGTACCCGCATGGCGAGTTCGGCGACGCGGTGCCCCGCGGCGGCAACGCAGGTGGCGGCGGCCAGCCGGGCTGGATCCTGAAGTGCAAGGGCTGGGAGACCGACCCCAACGCCTACATCTACTTCACGGTCCAGGAGCAGAACTGGGCCCGCACCTGCGAGGCCATCGGTCACCCCGAGTGGAAGGACGACCCGGAGTACACCTCCGCCCGGGCCCGCCAGCCGCACATCATGGAGATCTTCGGCGAGATCGAGAAGTGGCTCGCCGACAAGACCAAGTACGAGGCGGTCGACATCCTGCGCGAGTGGGAGGTGCCCTGCGCCCCCGTGCTCAGCATGAAGGAGCTCGCCGAGGACCCCGACATGCGCAAGAGCGGCACGATCGTCGAGGTCGACCAGAAGGAGCGCGGCACCTACCTGACGGTGGGCAGCCCGATCAAGTTCTCCGCCTTCAAGCCCGACGTCGCCGGCGCGCCGCTGCTGGGCGAGCACACGGACGAGGTGCTTGCGGACCTCGGCTACGACGTGGAGTCGATCCGCAAGCTGCACGAGAACGAGGTCGTCGCCTGACCCGAACTACTACGGGTGCCCTGCGCGCGAGTATCGCGTGCAGGGCACCCGTGCGTATGAGGGGACGTCAGCCGAACGCCCACCCGGCGGGCCGCAGACGCGAGGTCGGCCGACTGCGGCCCGCACCGGGTGTGTCTCGCCGATCGCGTCAAACAGTCGTACCGGCCGACGCGGACTGAAGTTGCCGGCGGATCTCCTTCTCCCGGGCGCGTCGCGCGGTGACGTCCCGGATAACCGCTCCGACGTGACTTGCGTTGCCGTCGGCGTCGGTCAACATGACCACGCTGAACTCGATGGAAATGGTCCTGCCGTCCGCGGTCACTGCGGGAACCGCCAGGAGGTCGTCCTGCCCGTACTTGCTGGACCCACTCGCCATGGACGCATCGAAGCCGTCCCAATGACGCCGCCGGTGCTTCTCGGGGATGATCGCGTCCAGGCTCTGCCCGGCAACCTCGGCAGCCGAGTATCCGAAGATCCGCTCCGCCCCCTGATTCCAGTAGCGGATCAGTCCTTGACGATCGACGATCACGATGCCGTCGGGTGCCTGGGCCGCCATGTCCAGCATGACCGCAGCGTCCAGAAGTTCCATTCCGCGTCTCCTTCGAGCGGGGCGAAATCGATCCGTGTGTGCAGCATACAAAATACGGTATCCATCCGGGCCTGGGCCAGGTTCGGACGGCGATGGTGTCGTGATGGGGAAGGGTGTTGCCCGACCAAGACTCCACACCCGCGCCGCGCGGTGAACGGGCCGGCATGGATCGCGATGTTCGCGTTGTCGCCTGGAGGGTGCCGCTGTTCGTCGGAGTACTGCGGGCAGCAATGATCAGCCAGCGGACCTGACCGAGGTCACGAGAGCCGTCACACCGTCCGCATGAGTCGTTCAGCGTGCTCCAACTCGTCCTGCCGGATGGCGCTGGGCTGTGCCCCGCAGAACTGCCATCGCGTGGTGACACCGTCGGGACCCTCGAACTCGCCCCGGGACAGAGCGGTTTCGATCCGGCTGCGAACGTCGGCCTCGGATTCGGGTGCGGCAGCGAACAGCACTCGCAGCGCCACTTCGTCGCCAGAGCGCTCGGTCGAGGTGTGGTGCGGCGCCAGCGGGCACGGAGGCTCGTGGTCCCAGTGCCCGCACAGCGCGACCGTGATGGCTGCGCCAAGGGCTCGTACATCACCGTCGGCTGCCATCCGGACGACCCCGTCATGGGCGAAAGCTCGGCGCATCGGCTCAGTATGGACCTGGACATCGAGGCGCGTTGTTAGACACACTCCCGTCGCCCGCGACCAGATCACCGGCGGCATGGTTCTGCCTGACGCGTGGCCTGATCGGACCGCCACCGGTGTCATCTGTCCGCGTCCGGCTGGAGTCAGATGACCTGAAATGGGGTGATCCAGAAGGAAGTTGGGTAGCAGGGTCAAAGCCGCGAAGAAGGGGAGACACTCGTATGACGCCGTGGGAAGTGGCCGTCGCACAGGCCGACGTGACCGGCCACGTGATCCTCTTCACACAGGCACCGATCGTGAAGAAGCTCCGCGTGCGCGGTGTCCTCCCGGGCCCCCACCAGTCGCCGGCCGTACGGATCGCCCTCGGCGGACGCAAGGCGGACGTCCACGATCTCCTCACCATCTACGAGTTGCCGCTCCTTCAGCAGGACGAGCTGCTGAGCCCATGGGAGGCGGTCAGTCGCGTACGGCACGAGGCTGGTGAATTGCGCTTCTACTCAGGTGACCAGGTGGACACCGTGCTCGGCACGCCGCTGATCAGGCTCGTGGAGGACGCGCCCTACCAGGAGAGTCTGGAGGACCGGGCGCATGCCCTGCTGACCACGCTGAACTGCCCGGCTCCGGGCGATGAGGAGCGGGAGAAGGCGCCGTCGCTGCTGGTCGGCTTTCTGTACCTGGGCGAGGGCCGGATGCGGCTCTACGTGCGGCACCAGGATGGTCTCGACGTGGTGGGCTGCGATGTGCGGCTCGCGGAGGCGGGTCCGGCCGTGATCGCGGAGGTGTTCTCCCGGTCGCAGGAGCGGGAGCTGTTCGATGTGCCGGAGGACGATCCGCACTGTGCGGCTGTGGTGGATCTGACGCGCTGACCGGATCAGGGGAGCCTCTCGGCGAAGTTCGACCGCGCGTTGCCCTCGGCCACCACAGAGGTCCCTCATTCTCAAGGCACGACCGTGCGGAACCGGTGACGACGATCACCGCCCTCAGCGACTCCCAGCGGATTGCGTCGACTGGCCGCTGCGTTGAGGTCGCAGTGACCGCTCCCCGGGCGGGACGGTGAATCCGAGCAATGGGGGGACCGCCAATGTCACCCGTTCGGCGGGACTCGCCATCGGCCGGCTCATGACCCGTTTGGGGGTTGCACGTACATCGGCCGGAGATCTGCATCGCCCCCGCGTCACGTCGTGCGCGCCGCCGCCCCGCGCCGATCAGGGCCTTGCGTCAGGCCTCGGGGTTTCGGCGTGCGCCCGGCGCCGACGGGCGGGCGAGTGCGGTCGCTCATAAGCTCGGTTCCACCTCGCGGCTCGAGTCCCACGACCCGGCCGTCTTCCGCGGCTCACCTGGAGTCAGTCCATGACGCATGTGCGCAGACGGTTGCGCAGTGGGGCCAAGACCGCCGCCATGCTGGGGGCCCTCGCGCTGCCGGTCGTGGCGGGGGCCGCGTTCGGCGTGCCCGAGCCGGATGCCACCGAGGTGCCCGTCGCCGTACCGCACTCGTTGTCGGATCAGGGGCCCGATCCCGGGGTGCTGCAACTCACCTCAGACGTGAAAGAACGGCTCGACGACGCCGTTCAGGGGGTCATGCGCGAGGCCGACGTGCCCGGTGTGACCGTGGGGCTGTGGACGCCCGACCGGGGCAGTTATGTGCGGTCGTTCGGAGTCGCCGACCAGCGCGACGGGCGGTCGATGGCCGCGGATCTGTACATGCGGATCGGCAGTGAGACCAAGACGTTCACCGTGACGGCGTTACTCCAGTTGGCCGACCGGGGCAGGGTGGGTCTTGACGATCCCATCGCGAAGTACGTCGACGGGGTGCCGAACGGGGGCAGGATCACCCTGCGCCAACTGGCAGGGATGCGCAGTGGCCTGTTCAACTACACCAGGGACGAGACCTTCAACAAGGCGCTGACCTCCGATCCGAGGCGGTCCTTCACACCGCGGGAGCTGCTCGGCTACGCCTTCGGGCACCCCGCCCTGTTCCCGCCCGGGGAGAGGTTCGACTACAGCAACACCAATCTCGTCCTGCTGGGCCTGGTCGTCGAGAAGGCCGGTGGCCTGCCGCTCAGGGACTTCATCCGGAAGAACGTGCTCGCACCGGCCGGGCTGGACCACTCGGTGTTCCCGACCGACGCCGCGTTCCCCGTTCCGCACGCGCAGGGGTACACCGACCAGACCGCGAGCGGGAAGGTCGAGGACGCGGCCGACTGGAATCCGTCGTGGGCCTGGGCGGCCGGCGCGATGATCTCCGATCTGCGGGATCTGCGCACATGGGCGCGGACGGTGGCCACCGGCACACTTCCGGACGGCGGCACCCTCGTCAGCCCCGCTGTGCAGAAGCAGCGGCTGACCACGCCATCGCCTCCGGACCCGGGCTCCGGGTACGGCCTCGGCATCTTCAACGTCCATGGCTGGATCGGGCACAACGGTTCCATGCCGGGATACGGGTCCCTGACCGTGTATCTCCCCTCGTCCCAGGCGACTTTGGTCGTCCTGCTCAACACCGACATCGACCACGACGGCGAGGAGCCCAGCACCCTCTTCGGCGAGGCCATCACCGGCATCGTCACGCCGAGGCACGTCTTCGACCTGCCCGCGCAGCCCGCGGACCGCTGAGGGTCCCCGCCGCGAATAATCCGGTGCCGAGCGGCCGTCCCGCTTCCTACACTCACCACGTATCGCGCGCCGCCCCGTCCTCGCGGCGCGTGTCATGACGAGTGAGGGGAGCCGGGCCGTGCGTGAGCGCACCGCTGTCGTCGTCCCCTCGTCACGCTACGAGGTGATCCTCGTGTCCTCGTTCGTCCGGTGCCGGCTGCGCGGCCGGAACCGGATGCCCGGGACGAACCTCTGATCTCTGTCCGCCCCCGCCCGTGCGTGCCATGGCGGGCCCGGGCGGATGTCCGAACCCGTCCCGGTCACGGACGCGTTGTGCGGGCGTGCTGCTCCGAGCAGGACGCCACGACCTCCAGGCAGGAGGGCACCACGTGCGTCCTGCAATCGCGCCGCCCCGTCGGATCATCCCGAAAGGCCATGGGCCGTGCGCACCGACCTGCACCGTCAATCCATCAGTCCCCTCACCGCCGTTCGCAACCTGGGCATCCTCGCCCACGTCGACGCCGGGAAGACCACCGTCACCGAGCGGATCCTGTACCTGACCGGGACCACGCACAAGCGCGGCGAGGTCCACGAGGGCACGACCGTCACCGACTTCGACCCCCAGGAGCGCGACCGTGGCATCACCATCTTCGCCGCTGCCGTCAGTTGCAGCTGGGACGGCCACCGGATCAACCTGATCGACACCCCGGGCCACGTGGACTTCGCCGACGAGGTGGAGCGCTCGCTGCGTGTGCTGGACGGCGCGATCGCCGTGTTCGACGCGGTCGCGGGTGTCGAGCCGCAGAGCGAGTCGGTGTGGCGGCAGGCCGACCGGTACGGGGTGCCGCGGATCGCCTTCGTGAACAAGCTGGATCGCGCCGGCGCCGACCTCGACACCGCGGTCGACTCCATCAGGAGGCGGCTGCATCCGGCCCCGCTGGTCGTCCAGTTGCCGATCGGCGCGGAGGACGGCTTCACCGGCGTGGTGGATCTGCTGCGTATGCGATCGCTGATCTGGACGGAGGGCAGCGACACGGCCGCGGAGGGCCCGGTGCCGGCCGCCCTGCACGACGAGGCGCTACGACGCCGCAGGCTGCTGGAGGAGGCCGTGGCCGAACTCGATCCCTCGGCACTGGAGGAGTTCTGCGCGCGCTCCACGCTGGACGAGCGGACCCTGCGTCGTGCGCTGCGTGAGTTGACCCGGACCGGTGAGGGCGTGGTCGTGCTGTGCGGTTCCGCTTACCGCAACCGGGGGATCGAACCGCTGCTCGACGCGGTCGCGGACTACCTGCCCTCGCCGCTGGACGTGCCCGCGGTGCGCGGCACCGTGGGCGGCGCCGAGCAGGAACGGGCGGCCGACCCGGCGGCGCCGTTCGCGGCGCTGGCGTTCAAGGTGAACGCGGGTGCCACGGGCCGGCTCACCTGTCTGCGCGTGTATTCGGGCACGTTGAGGAAGGGAGACACCGTGCTGGACGCGAGCACCGGGCGCACCGAGCGGATCGCCCGGATCCTGCGGGTGCGGGCCGATCGCCACACGGAGCTGGAGACCGCCGTGGCCGGGGACATCGTCGCGGTGATCGGGCCGAAGCGGGCCCGCGCCGGTTCGACGCTGTGCGCACCGGGGTCACCGCTGGTCCTGGAACCGCCGGTGGTCGCCGATCCGGTGGTCTCCGTCGCGGTCGAGGCCCGCAGGAGCACCGACAGCGACCGCCTGGTCCCGGCGCTTGCGCGGCTGGTCGAGGAGGACCCCTCGCTGGTCCTGCGCACCGACGCCGAGACCGGTCAGACGGTGCTGTCCGGCATGGGCGAACTGCACCTGGAGGTGGCGGTCGAGAAGGTCCGCCGCGCCCACGGTCTCGACGTCAACGTCGGCCGTCCGAGGGTGACATACCGGGAGACGGTCGTCCGCGGGGTGGCGGGGCAGCTGTACCGCCACGTCAAACAGGACGGCGGCGCGGGGCAGTTCGCGCATGTGGTCCTCGATGTGGAACCGCTGGAGGCGGAGGGAGACGGTGGTGCCGCGAGCGGATTCGAGTTCCGCTCGGTCGTCGTCGGCGGCCGGGTGCCGCAGGAGTACGTCCGGGCGGTGGAGGCCGGATGCCGGGACGCCCTGGCGGAGGGGCCGCTCGGCGGCCATCCGGTGACCGGGCTGCGCGTCGTCCTGACCGACGGCGCGACCCATCCCAAGGACTCCTCGGAGACGGCTTTCCGCACGGCCGGCCGGCTCGGGCTGCGTCAGGCGCTCAGAGCCTGCGCCTTGGTCCTGCTGGAACCGGTGGCGGAAGTCACGGCCACTGTGCCCGACGACGCGGTCGGCTCGGTGCTCGGTGACCTGGCGGCACGCCGGGGGCGGGTGTCGGGCACGGAGGCGCGGGCGAGCACGACGGTGCTCATCGCCACCGTGCCGCTGGCCGAACTGTTCGGCTACGCGACCCGGTTGCGCAGCCGCACCCAGGGCCGCGGCGCCTTCACCAGCCGGCCCGCCGGCCATGCCCCGGTCCCGGGGTCGATGTCTGACGGGACGTCGACCCGGTAACCCGGTCCTGGTGAGGGGTCGGCCCCGCTCACGGGCGGGGCCGGCCTCCGATCGGACGGCGGCCCGTTGACCCGGCGACGGTTCGGTCCTGCGTGCGGGAGACCGGTGCCTGAAGGATGCCCCCAGCACTCCGCTGCACCGCTGGCCCGGTGACGGTTCCTTCGAGAGCGGGACCGTCACCAGGTCAACGGGCAGGCACCTCCAACTCCCCTCTGCCACAAGCCATTTAACCCTCTACGCCGTGGCTCACATCACACCCCGCGGTGATCGGAATGTGCATGCGGCTTCACATGTTCATGGCATGCTCACATCTTGTTACTCGCCGGTATTTCTGAACCGGCGGGTCTTTTCCGCTACCCCCCACCACCTCAGGACAGGTCTTGCGAATCCGCAAGTGGCGCCTGCGGGCCGTCGTGCCCGCACTCACAGCCTCCACACTCCTGCTCGCCTCGGGCTGCTCGTCCGGCCCCGGTCCGTCCTCCGCCTCTGACGCCGCGCGCGCCGGACAGGCCGAGGCCGCCGTGCAGGCGACCAGCGACACCGATCGCCCGCTCGCTGTCGCCGCCGCACCCGCCGCGACGCCGACCGCACTCGCTCGGCCGGGCAAGAGCGGCGGACAGGCCCGGCCGAGCACGCTCAAAGTAAGTTCGTACGACCGTCACACCCGGCGGGCCGTCATCTCCCATAGGAGTAAAGGAACTGTCCCTCCGTCAGGTACCCCCACCACAACGACTCCTTCGAGCTCCCCGAGTGGCTCCTCCGAGTCGGGGCGCATCGCGGTCGGCGACGTGATCGCCAGCGCGCCCGCGCCGGGCGCCCCGGACGGTCTGCTCGCCAGGGTCACCGAGGTGCTGGGCGAGAAGGGCGACGGCACCGAGGTGCAGACGGCGCCGACCACCCTCGACGCCCTGCTCGGTGACGACGATGCCAAGGGCGCGGTGCCGGTGGACCCGGCATCTTTCGACATCGAACGGCTGCTGCCCGATGTGAAGGTCTCCTGGGCCAAGACGGGCGACCTCCACTCCGGACCCGAGGGCACGAAGGTCCCGTTGGGCAGCCTGCGCGTGGACGTTCAGGCCGATGTGCCCGTGGCCGCAGGTGCACCGGTGCCGGCGAACGCGACCGTGGCCGGATACGTCCAGGTCGCGCCCGAGGTCGACTTCTCCTACGGGGGAGGCGGTTCGGGCGCCTCCGCCGGGGATGCCGGGCCCGCCGGGCCCGCCTCGGCGTACCTCGGGGTCTCGGGCGACTGGACCTCGCAGTGGTCCCTGAAGGGCCGGGCCTCGGCGTCCGCGAAGCCGGTGCGGGTGCCGTTCGCCAAGCTCCACGCCGATCCCGTCCTCCAGGTAGGCCCCATCCCCGTTGTCGTCAACCTCGATTTGACCTGCTACTTCGAGATCAGCGGCGACGGCCGGGTGACCGTCTCGGTCGAACAGGACCTCAAGGGCGACTTCAAGGCCGGCGGCACCTTCGGCGCGGCCAAGGGCTGGACGCCCGTGAACGAGTCGACGATGACGAGCACCCCGGTCCGCGCCTCCGTCACGACCGCGGGCGGCGTCAAGGCGGTCCTCGGCGCGGAGGCCGCAGTGGGTCTGTACGGCGCGGTGGGCGTCACCGCCGACCTCGCACCGTATCTGCGGGGCGAGGCCTCGGCGACGGCGACGGCCGCCGCCGGCTCGGGCACCCAGCCCACGGCCGCCGTACTCGGGTCATGGGCCCTGTACGGCGGTGTCGACCTGAGCGGGGCGCTGCAGGTGCAGTTGGCCGTGTTCGGCACGCCCGTTGTCCGGCACACCGTTCCGCTCGGCGCACTGCACCGGGAGTGGAGGCTCGCCGGCAGCAGCGCGTAGGAGCGGCGCGAGCGCGGTAGGGCGGGCGTCCCGGGCGGGTGGCGACGCCCGCCCGTGCTGCCCGTCCCGTCCCGTGGGACGTCCCTCGCGCTGTCCGGAACAGCGAAACGGAATTCCCGGCCGCCGCCACGGAAACGCTGGGCGTCGTGAGATCACGCTTCGTGATCGCACTGTCAGCACGGAGGTTTCCATGATTCGTCGGACACTGCAGGGCGGCCTGGTGGCCGCGGTCGCGCTCTTCGCGCTCGTGCCCACGGCGGCCGTGGCCGTCGAGGGCGACCAGGCCATTCCGGCGCCGGTCGTCGCGACGGTCCCGCACCGTCCGCACACGCTGCTCCCCGTCGCCCCCGCCCGGCACGCACCGGTCCGTCACCGGGCACACCACTCCAAGCGGTGCCATCACCACCTCAAGCGCGCGCGACATCTTCGTCACGTTCGTCACGCGAGCCGCACCCACCACATCACCGGCACTGCCTACCACCGTGGTGCCGTGCGGGTCGTGGGGCGCGTGACCACGCGGCACGTCCGGCTGAACATCCGCTCCGGTCCCGGCCTCGGGTACCGGGTGGTCGGCCACCGTCACGCCCAGGGTCGGCTGTTGCTGGTCTGCAAGAAGCACGGCTCGTACGTCTACGGGAACGGGCGCTGGTACAGGCTCGCGGGTGGAAGGGGGTATGTGTCCGCCCACTACGTCCGTGCGCGGAGCGCCGTGCCCTGGTGCTGACGCGCCCCGTCCCGATCTCTCCCGAAGATGCGGTCTGCCCGGACACCCGAGGGTGTCCGGGCAGGCTGTCCGTGTGTCACCGACTTGATGGTTTGCCGATCTCTTTCCGGAACCAATGTGTGGCGGCCCTATATTGACGGGAACACATCCCGACAACAGGGGCGAACTGCCCAAAATGGAATCGGCGTTGAGGGACAGGTCATGCGACATCCCCAAGGACCCAGACCTTGAACCCTCCCTCCGCTGAAGCAGGGGGATTCCTGGCTCAGGCTGCCTGCGGGCCCAGCGGACCTACGGGTCTTACACCCTCAACACCAGCCGGGTCGGAACCTGCCCGGTTCGGTACTATAAGCAAAGGAGTTGCTGTGCCAGCCTGGCTCTCGCTCGGCACGGTGTGCGCGCTTGGTTCTCGCAACGCACACCGAGCAGCTTACCCGGTCGCGTGGACGGGTTTTCGCCCTGGAGGCGAAACCCCGTTGCCTGCCCTGCTCCGCAGGAGTCCGATTCCTCCCCAGCCTGAAGGCCAGGGCATCCTCGGGGGAACCAGGTGAAAGCCGGCGCAGCGCGGACGGCGTGGGTCTCGCGGGCGGCGGCCACCCCGCCCCCGCAGACGGACGGGCCGTTCGTGACGGAACTGCGCGATCTGAAGGAACGAACCGGTCTCAGCCTCGCGGCCCTCGCCGCGCGCACCCCCTACAGCAAATCCGCCTGGCACCGGTATCTCAACGGCGCTCAGCGGCCTCCCCGTTCGGCGGTCGAGGCGCTCGCCCTGCTCGCCGGCGCGGATCCCGCCCCGTTGCTGGCCTTGTGGGAGACGGCCGACCGTCCGCCCGCCGTGGACGCCCCGGCCCGTCACGAGGGACCGGGGCGATGGCTCCTCAGCCTCCGCCGACCGCCGCTCACCGCACTCGCCCTGATCGTCACCGTCGCCACCGTGTCCATGACCCTCGTCACGGCCCACCGCTCCGGTGCGCCCGGCGGGCGGCAGGTGGCGGCTTCGCCGAGGTGCCGGGGCGCCTCCTGTCAGGGGCAGCTGCCCGACGTCGCCGCATGCGACCGGGACGCACAGACGAAGAGCTCGGTCTGGGCCGCCTCCTACGCGGTGCGGCTGGAGTACTCCCCGTCCTGCGGCGCGGCCTGGGCCGAGGTCCAGGCCCAGGCCTCGGACGCCCGCGTCATCTCCGTCCACTCAGGACGTGACGTGCTGTCGGCGGCGTACCCGGGGGACGGTTCCGGCGGCACGGCGAGCCCCATGCTCGCCGTGGCTTCACCAGAAGGAGTGGAGGCGTGCGCCGAGGTGGACGGCAAGCTGGCGTGCACCGGCCTGGACGCGCATCCCACCGGCGAGCACTGAGCCGATGATCCCACTGCAGTTCATCTCCTGGTGTACGGCGTGTCCTCGCACTTCCCCTGGCGGATGTCCTACATGTTGTAGGGTTTGGCTCGTTCGTCCGCCGGCCGGCAGCGGCCGGCGCGTTGTCGCCGATCGGGGGATCCGTGCAGGAGCCAGACGAGCCGTCACCCGTGAGCGGCCCGGTCTTCGAGTCGGTGGTGGACCGGGCCCTGGACCATCCGCAGGTCGCGGCCGCGATCGGCGCCGCCCCCATGCGCGAATGGCTGCGCTCGCAGGCGCTTCAGGCGCGCGATCGGCTGACCGGTGCCGCAGCCCATGAACTCGACCGCTATCTCGCGCTCCGTGCCGCCGCGGTAGCGCGCCGACGGCGTCGGTCGCGCGACGACAACCGGGCCGAGAGCAGACTCCTGCCCGTGTTCGCGGTGCTGGTGCCGAGCCTCGGGGCCGCGGCCACCGGTGTCTTCCTGCTGTGCGGATTCGGCCTCCGGGCCTTCGCCGTGCGCCCGCACATCGGCGACGGGCTCGTGATGGCCGGGGTGATCGCCGCCGCCGTGACGGCGGGAGCGGCCCTCGGGGACCTCGGCTGGATTCTGGCGACCCGCGCGCGCTGCCGGAACGGCCGTGACGACGATCGGGCGGAGGCTGATCCCGGGGTGCGCAGTGCCCGTGCGGACTGGGAGCGCGCCCTGCTGGAGCGGGCGCTGGTGCCGTTCCTGCTCGCGCATGTCGATCTCCAGCGGGCGGACCGCGGGCCCGCGGAGGGCGAGCCTGTGGGCTTCGAGCGGGTCGTCGGCGCGGAGGAGCGGGCCCAGTAGTGATACCACGGCTCCCCGCCCGGGGAACCGGTTCATGTCCCATGCGGTCGCCCTTGCCTGATTCCTACCTTTTGCCGGGCTCCGCTTTACCCCTACGAAACGTACGGTCGATGTGTTGGTCCGGGAGAACCGAGGGCAGACTGTCCCGCACTCTTGTGTCAGCTTCCGTCCACGCCGGTCGCTCCGGCTTCTTGTCAAGGTGAGTCATCGCGGTGCCCGCACAGCAACAACCACTGATCCCCCAGCAGCGCGACCAGCATGCGCGCGGTACGGCGGGGGAGGGCTCGGCCCTGCTCGCGCGCCTGCGCCCCGGGGCGGCCGCGGCCACGGTCTGGTACCTCAGGCTGCAGGCCGTGCTGAACATCGTTGCCGTCCTCTCCCTGCCCTTCCGAGAAGAGGTCCACGAGCACAACGTCGGCGAGTTCTTCACCCCGTACCTGGCCACCGCGGGACTGGTCTCCGCGGCGCTCGCGCTGTTCCTCGCGCTGGTGATGCGCCGCCGCAAGCGGGCCGCGTGGATCTTCAACATGATGCTGGCCGGCCCGCTGTTCGCGCTCTACGTACTCGCCCTGACCCAGGACGGCTACCGGCAGCACGCCTTCAACTGGATCTCGGCCCTGCTCACCGGACTGTTCGTGGCCGCGTTGCTGCTCGGCCGCAAGGAGTTCCGTGCCGTGGGCGACCGCTCCAACCCGCGGCTCGCGCTGATCGTCGGTGCGGCGGGCATCCTCGTCAGCGGCGGCCTCGGCGCCCTCCTGGTGGACGCGACCAACAAGGTCTCCGGCGCCTCCCTGACCGACAAGATCGCGTACACGCTGCTGCGCGGGGTCAGCGTCGGCCCGCTGGCCGACCGTATCGACACCGTGGACGCCCCGCGCTGGGTGGACATCGCCATCAACGTCCTGATCGCCGTCTCCTTCCTCCTCGTCCTGTACGCCTGCTTCCGCGCCCCCCGCGGCCGGGAACTCCTCGGCGAGGAGGACGAACGGCGACTGCGCGACCTGCTCGCCAGACACGGCGACCGTGACTCCCTCGGTTACTTCGCGCTGCGCCGCGACAAGGCCGTCATCTGGTCGCCGAGCGGAAAGGCCGCCATCACCTACCGGGTGGTCGGAGGCGTCACGCTGGCCGCCGGCGACCCCATCGGTGACCCCGAGGCCTGGCCCGGCGCCATCGAGGAGTGGCTGGAGGAGGCTCGCCGCCATGCCTGGACGCCCGCCGTGATGGGCGCCAGCGAGGAGGCCGGGACGATCTACGCCCGGCATGGCCTGGACGCCCTCGAACTGGGTGACGAGGCGATCGTGGAGGTCGCCGACTTCAGCCTCGAGGGGCGCGCGATGCGGGTCGTGCGACAGGCGCACAACCGGGTCCGCCGCGCCGGGTACACCGTGCGGATCCGGCGCCACGGCGACATCCCCGAGCTCGACATGGCCACCCTGATCGAGAAGGCCGACCACTGGCGCGACGGCGGCAGCGAGCGCGGCTTCTCCATGGCGCTGGGCCGCCTCGGCGACCCGGCCGACGGCTGCTGCATGATGCTGGAGTGCCGCGACGCCGAAGGTGAGCCCAGGGCCCTGCTCAGCTTTGTGCCCTGGGGTGAGCACGGCCTCTCCCTCGACCTGATGCGGCGCGACCGCGGCTGCGAGAACGGCCTGATGGAATTCATGGTCATCGAGCTGCTGACACGCGCCCGCGACCTCGGCATCGAACGGGTGTCGCTCAACTTCGCCATGTTCCGCGCCGTCTTCGAGCGCGGTTCCCGCCTCGGGGCGGGTCCCGTCCTGCGGCTGTGGCGCTCGGTGCTGACCTTCTTCTCCCGCTGGTGGCAGATAGAGTCCCTCTACCGCGCCAACGCCAAGTACCGGCCGGTGTGGGAACCCCGCTTCCTGCTGTTCGAGAAGAGCAGCGACATCCCGCGCATCGGGATCGCCAGCGCGCGTGCCGAGGGCTTCCTCACGGCGCCGAGCCTGCCGTCCCTCTTCAGGCGGCGGCACGCCCCGGCCGCGCAGGGGCGGCCGCAACTGTCCCGTGGGAAAGGTTGCTGAACGGGTACGGAAAGGGTCATCGAGCGGTAAAGTCCCGGGCCCGCGGTGAGACGCGGCACCCGGGACGACGTACAGGAGGCGAGGGGGTGAGACCCCCGCGCCGCCAGCCGCCCCGGAGGTACCCCGCTCGTGACGATCGTCAAAGCACCGCCGGCGCCGGTCGACCGGCCACGGGGCGACGAGGAGGCTCCGCAGGACCGCCGGTTCACCTCCTCCCACGGCCTGATCCTCCTGCTGCTCCTGCTGGTCGTCGGACAGGGCCCGATCCGGCGGGCGCTCGGCGCTCCGGTGATGCAGAGCTGGATGACCGTCTTCCTCGCCGTGGTCATCCAGGCGCTGCCCTTCCTCGTCCTCGGTGTGCTGCTCTCGGCGGCCCTCGCGGTGTTCGTCCCGCCGTCGTTCTTCGCCCGCGCCCTGCCGAAGCGGCCGGCCCTCGCGGTGCCGGTCGCCGGGGTGGCCGGAGCGGTGCTGCCCGGCTGCGAATGCGCCTCCGTGCCGGTCGCCGGGGCCCTGGTGCGCCGGGGCGTCACGCCCGCGGCGGCGCTGGCCTTCCTGCTGTCCGCTCCCGCGATCAACCCGATCGTGCTGACCGCCACGGCAGTCGCGTTCCCGCGCGACCCGGAGATGGTTCTGGCCCGGTTCGCGGCCAGCCTGCTCGTGGCATGCGCGATGGGCTGGCTGTGGCAGCGCCTCGGCCGCACCGACTGGCTGCGGCCGCCGGCCCGCACCTCGCACGAGGGGCAGAGCAAGGGCGCCGCATTCTGGGACTCCGTACGCCACGACGTCATGCACGCCGGCGGATTCCTGGTCGTCGGAGCCATGGCCGCGGCCACGCTGAAGGCCGTGGCGCCGGCGAGCTGGCTGCGTACGGCGGCGGGCGATCCGGTGGTGGCGCTCCTCGCGCTCTCGGTCCTCGCGGTGCTGCTGTCCATCTGCTCCGAGGCGGACGCCTTCGTGGCGGCGTCGCTGTCGCAGTTCTCGCTCACCGCCCGGCTGGCGTTCCTCGTGGTCGGCCCGATGATCGACCTGAAGCTGTTCGCGATGCAGGCCGGCACCTTCGGACGCGCCTTCGCGCTGCGGTTCGCGCCCGCCACCTTCGTACTGGCGATCCTGGTGTCGGTCGTGGTCGGGGCGGCGCTGCTGTGAACCGTCAAGCACAGGCGGCCGTCCTGTTCCTGCTCGGCGGGGCGATGCTGCACGCCGGAACGACCAGCCTGTACCTGCGCTATGTGAAGGCCGGGCTGCAGCCGCTGCTGCTCGCGGCCGGTGCCGTCCTGATCGCGGCGTCCGCCGCCACCGCCTGGTACGAGCTGCGCCGGGGGCGGGCGGCCCGGCGACAGCACAGCGGGGGCCGTACGCCCGAGGGCCACGCCGACGGTCACAGCGGCGACGGCGACGGCGACGGTCACGGTCACCGCGAGCCCCGAGTCTCCTGGCTCCTCGTGCTCCCCCTGTTCGCCCTCATCCTGGTCGCCCCGCCCGCACTCGGCTCCTACAGCGCTCTTCGCTCCGGTACGGCGCTCCAGCCGCCGCTGGCCTACCCGGCCCTGCCGTCGGGCGATCCGGCCCCGCTGAGCCTGGTGGACTACGCAGGTCGCGCGGCGTACGGGCACGGGCGTTCCCTGGGGGACCGCAAGGTCGAGGTCACGGGATTCGTCGCCCTCGACCCCGGCGGTACGCCCTACCTCGTCCGTATGGCCCTCAACTGCTGTGCCGCCGACGCCCAGCCGGTCAAGATCGGTCTGTCGGGGAAGCTGCCGCCCGTGCTGCAGCCGGACTCCTGGCTCCAGGTCACCGGCACCTACACCGGGAGGCGGACCAAGGACCCGGTCAACGGCGGGATCATCCCGTTCCTGGACGTCATCCAGGCCAAGCCGGTCCCCGAGCCCAAGGACCCGTACGACGAGAGCTGGAACCAGTAAGGGGAGGGTCCGCGGCCTCTGGGCCGGGTCAGTGGGCCGTCGCCCGGACCCCGTCCAGGGCCACGGCCAGCACCCGGTCCCGCTGCGCGTTGTCGAGGAAGTTCGTCGCCGTGATTCCGGCGACCATGCGCAGCAGGTCGTCGAAGCCGATGTCCGTACGGGCCTCGCCCGCCTTCTGTGCCTGCTCGAACAGCGGGCCGCCGGCCTGGTACATGGACTCCCGGCAGGCCAGGAAGACGTCCGACTCGTCGTCCATGGCCTCACGGATCGCCCGCTTGGTCACCGTGTAGTCCACGAAGCGGCGCAGCCACGAGGTGAGCGCCTGCCACGGCTCGAGTCCGGCGACCTCCCGGGCCACCCGGCACAGATCGTTCACCTCGCCCGCGTACACGCTCTCGAACAGATGGCGACGGGTGGGGAAGTTCCGGTAGAGCGTCCCGATGCCGACGCCGGCGCGGCGGGCGATGTCCTCCAGCGAGGCCTCCGCGCCGTGTTCCGCGAAGGCCTCGCGTGCCGCGGCGATCAGGGCGTCGTAGTTCCGGGCGGCGTCCTTCCGGTGCGGTCGCTGAGACGCGACGATCTCGCTGACGGGGAACGGCTGAACCGACACGTGTGCCTCCCTGGCCGGAACGAGCTTGAAGCGGAGGTGTGCCTCCGTTACACTGGAGGTGTACCTCCACTTTAGCAGTCGAGGTGCGCCCGTCGTGGAGGCGTGCGGCCGCAGGCATCCACGGCAGGCGCGCGACCTCTCGACCTTTTCGATCCGACGACGGGTCCGCGCAGTCCGCGCCGCCACCCGTGCCACCACCCGTCCCGCGACCGCCGCCCATGGCCGTCGGCGTGCTCCGCGCCGCCCGCAGCGCGACCGAGCCCGTACGACCGTGGCCGGACGATTTCGGCCGCACCCTGTTCGGAGAGGCTTTTGATGCCCCGCAAGTCCACCCGCCTCACCTTCGCGGTCCTGGCGACCGGTGCCGGCGTGTTCTCCATGCTGCAGTCGCTGATCGCGCCGGCCCTGCCGACCGTCCAGCATGCGCTGCACACCTCACAGTCCACCGCGACCTGGGTGATGACGGCCTATCTGCTGTCCGCCTCGATCTTCACCCCGATCCTCGGCCGGGTCGGCGACCTCGCCGGAAGGAAGCGCACTCTCGTCGCCGTCCTGCTGACCGTGCTGGCCGGCTGTCTGGTCGCCGCGCTCGCCCCGAACATCGGCGTGCTGATTCTGGCCCGGGTGATCCAGGGGGCCGGCGGCGCGCTGTTCCCCCTCTCCTTCGGCATCATCCGGGACGAGTTCGCCCCGGGCGAGGTGAGCGGGAGCATCAGCAACCTGTCCGCGGTGATCGCCGCCGGCGGCGGCGTCGGCATCGTCGCGGCCGGCCCCATCGTGTCCGCGCTCGACTACCGCTGGCTGTTCTGGATCCCCGTCGCCGTCGTCGCGGCGACCGCACTGATCGCCTTTCGCTTCGTGCCCGAGTCGCCCAACCGGGCCGAGGGGCGTGTCAACTGGCTGGGCGCCGTGCTGCTGTCGGCATGGCTGGTGGCCCTGCTGCTGCCGCTGAGCCAGGCGACCCAGTGGGGCTGGGGATCGGCCCGGGTGATCGGTCTGTTCGTCGCCGCGGTGGTGCTCTTCGCACTGTGGCTGCTGGCCGAGGCACGCTCCAGGACCCCGCTCATCGACCTGCGCGTGATGCGGCTCCCCGCCGTATGGACGACCAACACCGCCGCCCTGCTGTTCGGCGCGGGAATGTACTCGATCTGGTCCTTCCTGCCGGGCTTCATGCAGACGCCGCGCAGCGCCGGATACGGCTTCGGCGCGTCCGTCACCGTCTCCGGACTGCTCATGCTGCCGATGCTGATCGCCATGTTCTGCTCCGGCGTCCTCAGCGGCCGGCTGGAGCCGGTGCTCGGAGCCAAGGCGCTGCTCACCGCCGGTGCCGCTCTCGGCGCGGTCGCCTGCGGCATGCTCACCCTCTGGCACGACCAGCAGTGGCAGGTGGCCCTCGTCTCCGGTGTGTTCGGCCTGGGCATCGGACTGGCCTTCGCCTCGATGGCCCAGCTGATCGTGGGCAGCGTCCCCATCGAGCAGACGGGCGCGGCGACCGGGATGAACGCCAACATCCGGACGATCGGCGGTTCCATCGGTGCCGCGGTCACCAGCGTGCTCGTGACCGGGCGGCTGCAGCCCTCGGGTCTGCCCTACGACTCCGGCTACACGCACGGCTTCGGCCTGCTCGCCCTGCTCTGCCTGGGCGCGGCGCTGGCCGCGCTGCTCGTCCCGGCCCGGCGCGCGGGCCGCGTGACCGGCCTGCCCCGTGCGGCCGAGGCGCCGGCCCACAGCGAGCCGGAAGCCGCCGCCCCGGCGGTGCGCGGCTGACGGCGCGGGGCACTCGACGGATCGAACCCGCAGACGGCGCACCGACCGCCGCCCCCGCCCACAGGCCGGGGCGGCG